>CAMZLG010000078.1 GCA_947311495.1 uncultured Zetaproteobacteria bacterium | reverse complement strand
GGATTGTTCTTATGCCCACTAGAGTTCATCAGAAGCTGTTACATGCTCTCTTCATCTGTTTTACCGCTTTGATAATACAAATCTTCCACATCTATCAGGTAATTCAGCAAAACAAGTTTATTCTGAACATCATCCTCATCAAAAACCTTGTTATCTAGTGGCTTTTCTGTTGCCAAAGTATACGCAATCAACTCTTTCAACTCATAGATTCTATCATAGTTCAATACCGCATAAAATCTTGGCAACTCGGCAAAGAAATCAAGAAACCTGTTGGCATTCTCCACACTCACTTTTTTAACCGCCACAGATTTCATCATCTCCACCATAGCATATTCACAAGCTTCTTGATTGACGGGGTACCATTCAAACATGGTTTCAACCACGCAAATTAATGAAGTCAGGTAGTTATCCTCATGCTCATCACAAATGCCAAGGAATGTTGTGCTTAAAAAATTAATCAGCTTCTGGTCAGTCGTCATCGCTTGGCTTTGGCTGATGGATATTTGAAAATCGCCAATCAAATCATGTTCCACCATTTTCCCAGTAAACCAATTCAGCGATGTGTTTCGCTCTTCTGTCTTCACCACCAAATTATTCAATATGGCAATCAATTTGCCAAAGCGGTTGGCAAGGTGAGCAAAGAACTTTTGATGTGCTTCATTGTTTTCATCATAAAATTTACAAAAATGATCCAACACCTGCTCAAAATGGTTGGGGATATACTTCATTTCTCCCCATATCGTTTTCACCAGATGACCTTCATACATCTTGAAGTCATCAGCTGCATCGTAGTTATAATAATCCTGAGCAACATAAGCTGAAAAATCATGGAATTGTTTGTTGCTATACTTGGCAAAGTTCACCAACAAAGGAATTTCTAGTGTCGCTCTGGCAATGCTTTCATGCGTATTGGTCAGTTGGTCAGCCTTTTGCATCAATGCCTGAAATTGGGCTTTTGCGCTTATTTCTTCATCGGATTCAGATTTCAGCCTGACCACATCATCACAATATTGATAAAAGCGGCTCAACTCACTTTCACTTAATGTGTTCAAATAGGTGAGCAATAAACCCTCATCAGCTGCCGCAACAAATTCAATAAACTCAGGGCTGGTCAATGTGAACATATCATCCACAGTGTTGTGCGAAACATCCACATCATCAAACTGCCTATTTTTGATTTTCAGCCAGTTGGGCACTTCTCTATCATCATCGGGCAGGTTGCCACGTTTCAACAGGTCTTCAAAACTATTGAGATTCGATATTTGCTTCTCTCTTTTTTCTTCAACCTCAGCATCTTTCAAGCATTTGCCCTCATCATCATAAAGAAACAACCTGATCTCATTCTCCTTTTTCAAAATGCTTAATTGAAATTGCATACCCGAAATCGCTTCATCCAGCGATTCAAAATCAGCAATAAAATGCTCGCCATAATCATAAGTATCATAACCCATCAGCCTAAACATGCCTTGAGGCGCAAGCCTTAGATGGTCATTATCAATGGTTTTAAGGCTTACCAATGCATGGGGAATGCCAACACTTAAACATTCACCATCCTTTTTCTCAAACCAAACAGGAATTTCCTGCGTCATATCAAAAATATCAGAAGTCACGGTTGATTCATCCCAACCAATAAAACTACCTTGTTTGTTGCGGATGATGCCATCAAACTTTGTCCAGCTTTGATCAATGATTACGGCATGATTCCACAAACCTGCCCTCGCAAGGTCTTCCGCGCTTTTGAAAGGTTCAAATAGCTTGATATACTCTGCTAAAGGCATGGTGTATCGCCGCTCAAGTTTAGCTTGCACTGATTGCTTTTCAGTTTCAAGAAGAAGGTCTTCCAAATCCAATAAATAATTCGTTAGAACCGAAGCACTCGGTGAAATCCTCGTGTTTTCATGGGGTTTGTACTTGGCAATCCACAGGTTGATACGCTCTTTTAATTCCATAAGAAAGCCGTAACTGAGTCGCCAATAGATGGCAGGAATATCATCACGCATCATTTCAATAAAAGCATCTGCGCAAGCCGCATCAATGTCCTTTTCGCCAACAAACTGCATGATTTCTTGCAAACCTTCATAAACCTGCTGCTTATTCATGGGGAACAACTCAAGGTGGATGCGCAGCATGTGAATCCTTTCCAGCAGGTAAGCATTGGTATCTTTGGCTGCCACCGCTTCAAATGCCGCCGTTTGGTGCGCAACAAGCTTGACCAGAAAATTGTCAGGAGAAAATTGGGTAACCTTCCAAGGTACAGCATCTGGATCTGGCTTACGGTTCTCAACAAAGGATTCTCTAAACCAAACAAGCGGCTCTAGTGTATTTTGCTCTTCAAAAAACACCTTCTCAATAGCAAGGCAAAGCCCGCCAACCCTATCCGCAAGGTGGTATGCAAACCCACGGAAAGCATCGTTGTCCTGATATGTATTTTTAAACCTTGAAAAATAGTCAACCAAATCAATCGCCACATCACCAAATGGCTCTACAATGATATGATTAAGCTCTTGCTCAGACTCATTAAAGTCATCGTCGTGATATGTAACCGCATCAAATTCTTCAGGGATAAAATGCACGACCCACACTCGAAACTTTGCTTCTTGAATATAAAGCGGCATTTCAAGCGTTGCCCTTGCTTTGTCTGCATCGGTAACACCCTGCTCTTTAGCCGCTTGAATTGCTTCAGCGAAATGTTTCCTGAGATCTTCCACACTTTCAGGTTTACAAAATTTAGGAAGATCATCATAGAATTTTTGCAATTCTTCAGGGTTTAGTGTGGATACATAGGTGACATACAAAGATTCATCGACGGCTGCTAGAAATTCATAGAATTCATCACAACTTAATGCCGTGATTTGCGATGCTGTGTTATGCGATATATCCACATCATCAAACTGCTCTTTTTTAATTTTGAACCAGTTTGGATGCACATACACACCCTCTAAATCTTCCGTATCAGCCATATTTTCTCCTTCATGCACCCATGCACACTTGACATACACACCCTCTAAATCTTCCGTGTCAGCCATGGGCTTATCAACTTGAGGGTGGTGCTTTAAAGGGCGAGCATATAGATAAAGGCTCAATAAAAACACGCCAACATGGGCAACCCACAACATATCCAGCGCAATCACCATCACAGGAATCACCCATATCATATGATAAATCAGCAACGGTCGTTGATTGATGCGCTCTGTTTTATAAGCCACCCAAAATGTCATACCCAGCATGATAAGAAGTATGCTGCCGCCAACCCACATACCTACGCCATCAGGCAAGCCTTGCCGCTGCGGCAACGCCATCGCAAGAAATAACCACTGCAAACCAATCATCGGCAGTTGTTTGAGGGTGGTGAGCAGTGCAGTTCTCAATTGTTGGTTCATGTCATAACCTTAGCTTAAAATGTAAACCGTCACTATTTACGGAGTGTAAAACTGCGGGTCTTGCCAGCTAGTCCTTCTCTTTTGTTGCCATTCTAATAATGTCTGATGCGCTTAAACCATCTAGCCTCTTCAAATAATTTTCTACTGCCTCATCTTTATCGCCGAACATTGCCGCCATGACAAAGGCTAACTTTTCATTCTCCCAAGCTGCTTCAAATATCTCCTTATCCTTTTCATCACTTAATGAGGTCAGAATAAGTTGCCTAGATGATTCTAATGTTTCCATCGATTGCCCATTAAGCCGTAAAACCTGATCTTCATTAGCAACCAGTACAATCAACACAACAAGGCTCGCCAGACCGATACCAGCAGCTAGCCAAAACAATATTTTCATAAATTTATTCATTCTTCCCTCATCCTTTTTTTCTTTATTACTCTCAGTTGACTCCTTAACTATGTCATAGGACATGGCCATATAGGCAGTACCATTATATTTTCCATATAACATGACTGTAGCACCTGACTGGTCAGACAAAGTTAAGTTCTCAGCATCTTTAAAAAAAATACTCAAACCTTTCTGATAATCCATAGCACAACTTGAATTTTTAGGTCCAACTCTATTGCCATCCCGAACAGCCAAATCACTCGGGAAATATTCCTTTATCGCCACACTCGTATTAAGCTGTGCATCCTTAGCAAGATAAATAATTCCAATATCATCTCTGCTCAAGATGCTTATAATTTCAAATCCATCATCAAAGATAATTGTTCCTACTGATAATGTACTCAACTGGTACTCCTGTTAAACTGCTTAGGCATCTAAGCTAGATGCCTAAGCTCAACTTTATTAGAAAATGGAGCAGCATACTCTTTTCTAAAGCAACTACCTTTTTCCATCATTCAAGCCACCTGAAAATGGCATGATAAGTGCGAGGGGTATAGCAAGTTTTATACCCGAACTCGCCTGTTGCTCAGCAACCGAAAAGCAAAAGAAAGCAAGAAAAGGTATAACCACATACCAAAATGCGCTGTGATGCAACCTTGCTGCGGTTGGTCACTTAGCACACTATCCGTCTGATTCTGCTCTGTTCCAATAGTTGACCCTATTGGGGTTCCATTTGGATTACTTGGTGAAGGACTTGCAGGAATAAAATCGGCAGTATCAAATGTTCCTACAATCCTATTTGTATAATTATTACT
>CAMZLG010000077.1 GCA_947311495.1 uncultured Zetaproteobacteria bacterium | reverse complement strand
GTGTTCTTTATGCCTTAATCCCATCAGTTCACCTTCTTCTGTCCAAGCTGTGCGAATCAAATCGGCAGGCAAGGGCTCATCCACAATCAAAGAATGATAACGGGTTGCCGTGAATGGCGTGGGCAAACCTTTAAAAATACCATCTTCATCATGGTGGATAGGGCTAACTTTACCGTGCATCAAGCGTGGTGCGCGAATCACTTTACCACCAAATACTTCACCAATAGATTGATGCCCAAGGCACACGCCTAAAATGGGTAGTTTGCCTGAGAACTGTTCGATGACTGCCTTGGAAATCCCTGCCTCAGCAGGTGTGCAAGGACCGGGTGAAATCAAAATGCGTGATGGGTTTAAGTCTTCAATCTCCGCAAGTGAAATTTTATCATTGCGGTAGACTTGGGGTGTATCGCCAAGCTCGCCCAAATATTGTACGAGATTAAATGTAAACGAGTCGTAGTTATCAATGACCAATGTTGCCGAACTCATGATTTGTCTCCATTGCGTTGCTGTAAACCTGCCAGTGCTACAGCGCGAAACATCGCCGATGCTTTGTTTACACACTCTTGATATTCGCTTTCAGGCACAGAATCGGCGACCAAACCCGCGCCCGCTTGCACATGCAACATATCACCTTCAATCACAGCCGTGCGAATGATAATGGCAGTATCCATATTTTCACCACCAAACGAAATATGCCCAATGCAGCCGCCATAAGGCCCTCGTGGTTGCCCTTCAAGCTCATCAATGATTTGCATGGCTCTGATTTTTGGTGCACCAGACAATGTGCCAGCGGGGAATGTGGCTGCCAAGACATCAAGCGCGTCCACATCATCACGCAATTCACCTTCAACTTGCGATACAATGTGCATCACATGCGAATAGCGTTCAATCGCCATGGAATCGGTGACTTTCACCGAGCCAAACTTGCTGATACGCCCCAAATCATTGCGCCCCAAATCCACCAGCATCACATGTTCCGCGATTTCTTTAGTGTCTGCCAACAATTCATCTTCCAAAGCCTTATCTTTTGCGGTGGTTGCTCCACGCGGGCGTGTGCCTGCAATGGGGCGAACAATGGCCTTGCTGCCTTCTTTGCGCACCAGAATCTCAGGCGATGAGCCAATCAAAGTCACATCCTGAATGTGCATATAAAACAAATATGGTGATGGATTGATATGACGAATGGCGCGGTAAAGACTGAGCGGGTCAACATTTAAGGGCTGGCTAAAGCGTTGCGAGACCACCACTTGGAAAATATCACCTGCTAGAATGTATTCCTTGGCAGTTTCTACCATGCCCTCATATTCAGCTTGGGATACATTGGATGGCGGAATATTCAGCTCGGTATCTGTTGCGGCAAGCGGGTGAAATGGTGCAGGTGTGGGGTTGTTTGCAAGCGTTGCTTCGATATTATCCAAAATGTTTTGTGCTTCTGTTTCATCTTGTTCGAGGGCGCACAAATGGACAATGCCTTTGAGATTATCCACCACCACAAAGCGGTCAATCAGCATATATGCAGCCACCACTTGCTCGCCCGTGTTCTGCTGCTGCACACCAGGCTCAAATCTATGGATAATATCGTAGGAAAAATAACCCACAGCACCACCTGTAAATGGTAAATCACTGGCTTCAATCTTGGGCTGGTTAATCACGGTATTGCGAATCCAAGTCAACACATCACCTGCGGCAAAGCGCTGCTCGCTGCCGTCACGGTGTTGAATGATTAAACCATTTTCTTTTTCAATGGCGATTTGTGCAGGGTCAAAGCCAATGATGCTGTACCTTCCCCAATGTTCACCGCCCTCTGCGCTTTCAAATAAAAAGCAGTTATGCGCGCCGCGCAAGCGGGCAAACAAGGATACGGGTGTATCACAATCGGCAGATAAAATGCGTTGAAACAGTTTCACGACAAACCTCGACAATAAAGATGGGCGTATGTTGACACAAAACATAGCGCATGGCTAAATGCGGCTCGATTTTGCGGCAATGCATTCTGCTTTGCCATTGAAATGGGGCCTTAGCTCAGCTGGGAGAGCGCCACACTGGCAGTGTGGAGGTCAGCGGTTCGATCCCGCTAGGCTCCACCATTTCTTAACTTTATTTGCACAAAGACGCATCGCCTTTTAGCATTGCCACAATGCAAATCACCGAAACATCTGACAAGAAACCCAAACTTAAAAGTTTAGACACTTTATTTATTCAAACTTATGGCTGTGCCATGAATGTTTATGACTCCTCGCGCATGAGTGATTTGATGCAAGAAGCCTATGGTTTACGCATTGTGGACACACCTGCCGATGCAGATGTGATTCTGATGAACACCTGCTCGATTCGTGAGAATGCTGAAAATAAAGTGTATTCAGAACTTGGAAGATACAAGAAGATTAAAGATAAACGCCCTGATTTGATTATTGGGGTGGGTGGCTGCGTGGGTCAACAAGAGGGCAAACGCATCCAAGAGCGTGCGCCGTTTGTGGACATTGTGTTTGGTCCGCAGACGTATCACCGCTTGCCTGATATGGTCAAAGAAATCCGCCGCGACCGTGTAAACCTCACTGAAATTGATATGCCTGAGATTGAGAAATTTGACCATCTTCCTAAACCCAAAGTAGAAGGTTTGACAGGGTATGTGACCATTATGGAAGGCTGCGATAAATTTTGCACCTTCTGCATTGTACCCTACACACGCGGCGCAGAAATTTCGCGCCCACCTGAAGATATTTTAGCAGAATGCCGTCAACTCATTGATGCAGGGGCGAAAGATATTTCTTTGTTGGGGCAAAATGTAAATGCATACCACTGTGAAGATACAGACGGTAACGAAGTTGGTTTTGCTGAATTGTTGCATTTGGTGGGCGAGCTTGAAGGTATGCAAAGGTTGCGCTTCTCCACATCCCATCCTATGGAAATGACCACGGAATTGTGCGAAGCCTTTGCCGAAATTCCTTCGCTGATGCCATATCTTCATCTTCCTGTGCAATCAGGCTCGGATGAGATACTTAAAGCCATGCATAGAGGGCATCAACGCGAAGATTATTTTAAGGCGATTGATGAGCTTAGATTACATACACCTGATATAGCGCTGTCATCCGATTTTATTGTCGGTTTCCCCGGGGAAACAGAAGAAGACTTTGAATTGACCTTGGATTTGGTTCGTAAAGTAGGTTACGACTCTGCGTTTTCTTTCAAATACTCACCGCGCCCAGGTACGCCAGCAGCCAAAGCTGAAGATGATGTGCCTGAAGCGATTAAAGATGAGCGTTTGCAACGTTTGCTTGCTTTACTTAGGGAACAATCCCGCGAACGTATGGAACAGCAAGTGGGTAAAACCACTGATGTTTTGGTTGAGGGAAAAGGCAAGAATGAGGGTGATTTAACGGGGCGCACACCTGATTTCCGTATTGTGCATTTCAAAGGTAATCCGCGTTTGATTGGTCAAACTTTGTCCATCCAGATAACCGAAGCATACAATATGTCGCTTAGAGGCGAGTTAATCATTGAAGATTAAAGAACCTGTTTTATTTGAATGCACAGAGCTGGATGCGGCATCACTGGGATTGTTTTGCGGCTCAAATAACCAACATATCACAAAAATTGAAGAAACATTTGCGGTCTCCCTACGCGGGCAGATGGGTAAATGGTTTATCCTTGGTGAGCAGGCAGACAGTGCTGTGTTGGCGTTGGATGAATTGAAGCAGCAGGTGCTTTCGGGTAAGTTGGATAAACAAGGCGTGGATGATTTGCTGCGCGAATTTCGGAGTGGTGATATGGCAGAAGAGACGTATGACGAGAAAATCAATGCCATCACGCTGGCAGCAGGTCGCCGCAATATTCAAGGCAAAACACCCAACCAACGCAAATACTTACAATCTATTGCTGATAACACATTAACTGTGGGCGTTGGCCCTGCGGGTTGTGGTAAAACATATTTGGCAGTGGCACATGCCGTGGTCGCTTTACAAAGCCAGCAAGTTGAAAAGATAATTTTGACCCGCCCTGCAGTGGAAGCGGGGGAAAACCTTGGTTTTTTACCCGGTGATTTGCAGCAGAAGGTTGACCCCTATTTGCGCCCTCTCTTTGATGCATTATCGGATATGATTGGCATGGAAAAAATGACAGCACTGATGGAGCAGGGAAGCATTGAAATTGCGCCGTTGGCATATATGCGTGGGCGCACCTTGAATGATGCCTTTGTCATTCTCGATGAAGCACAAAACACCACCAAAGCACAAATGAAAATGTTTCTAACGCGCCTTGGTTTCGGCTCGAAAATGGTAGTGACGGGTGATGCGACACAAGTGGATTTACCCAATGTTAAAGATAGCGGTTTGTTGCATGCGCTTCATGTTCTAAAGGGTGTAAATGATATTGGTGTGTGTGAGTTGAGCAGTGAAGATGTGATTCGTCATAGGCTTGTTGAGCGTATTGTTAAGGCATACGACAAACATGATTGATAGCATGATAGCTACAATATCCAACCGTGCTGTTGCGCACGTGTTTCATGCTTTTTAATCATGGTTGAAGTGATGGTGGATGAAGGTCTAAATGTTCTGTTTTCGCAAGAAATGATTGAAAATGCGGTGAAAACAAGCTGTTTTGAAGCAAAAAACATCAGAAAGCCATCGGTTTGCATTCGTTTTGCATCGGATGAAATTGTGCAGCAATTGAATGCGTCGTGGCGCAATCAAGATAAAGTGACCGATGTGTTATCGTTTCCCATGCAGGAAGCTGAAGCATTGGATGGTAAAGAAAGTTTGGGTGATATGGTTTTGGCAGTACCCTTTGTGTTTGAAGAAGCAAGACGGTTAGATGTTGCACAAGACGCACATATCTATCATTTGATTGCACACAGTACGCTTCATTTGTTAGGTTATGACCATATGAATGATACAGAAGCTGAACAAATGCAGCGATTAGAAAATACAGTGATGGCAGAACTTGGTTTACACAAGCCATACCCTGAGTGGGATTAAGTGTCTAAATTTAAAGAAAATTTTCGCAAAAAAATATTAAACGGGTTGCGCCCTGGTCAGTCGGAAGAAGAGCTGCTGGGTATTGTTCAGAATGCACCCTTTATCCGCTCTGATGAGCAGCGGCGTATGCTGGTTCAAGCAGTAGAATTTCATGATACACGGGTGCGTGAAATTATGACCCCCCGTTCGCATGTAACCTCCATTGATATTCATATTTCGGATAAAGACTTGGAGCAAGAAATTTTGAATGCCACGGTCACCCGTTTGCCTGTGGTGGATGGTGACCTTGACCATATTGTGGGTGTGGTACATTTGTGGGACTTGTTTGCAAAAACCATCAAAAATGAACCGATTGTACTTAAAGACATGGTGCGCCCATGCAAAAAAATATCAGAGCTTCAACGCGTGGCAGGATTGCTTTCAGAAATGAAAGAAGGTAGCCATATTGCCATTGTTCAAGATGAGTTTGGCGGCACGGCAGGTATTGTAACCTTGTCTGACCTGCTGGAAGAAATTGTGGGTGCGATTGCAGAAGATAACACCGATGAAGTGTCGGAAATTCATGCCAATGAAGATGGTAGTTTAGAAGTGGTTGCGCGCGCACACATTGAAGATTTGGCAGAAGCGCTGGGTAAAACTTTTCCTGAAGGCAGCTTTGATACGGTGGGAGGGCTGATTATTCATGAGTTAGGACGTATTCCTTTGCGTGGGGAGCGGCTGACTATTGCAGGTTTGGATATGGTGATTCAAGAGGCCGACCCAAGACGCATTATCAGCGTTTTAATCAAACCTTAGTCATAGCATGCAAGATGTAGGTCTTTTGGAAACCATGACCATGATTATGGCAGCATGGTTATTGCTTGTGGGTGTGAGTTTGTGGGCACATCGCCAATCATTGGATTTATCCAAAGCTATTTTAATTGCTTCGCTTCGCGCGCCTATTCAATTGGTGTTGCTCGCGTTGCTGCTGCACTGGTTATTTGATATTACATCGCACTGGGGGCAAGCGGGCATCATTGTTGGGTTTGCAATTATTGCAGGGCATAATGCAGCATCATTTTTTGAGCGGTTTTCTCATGCTTGGATTGCAGCCAGTATCGGGCTTGTGGTATCATGTGCTGTGACGCTACCTTGGCTTGTGTTTGTTGGTGCTTTTGAAGATACATCGCGCTCAATTATTCCGCTTGGTAGTATGGTGGTTGCCAATGGTATGAATGCCGTTTCGATTATGTTTGAACGCTTAAAACCTTTGCAAGGACAGAAAGAAGTCAGGATGAAAGAAGGTTTGCACACCGCAATGATTTCGCCAATCAATACGCTCAAAGTGGTGGGGCTGGTGCATATGCCGGGTATTTTTGTTGGCATGGTGCTTGCGGGAAGCACAGTGTTTGCTGCAGCATCAGCACAGTTGGTGGTGTTATATATGATAGTGGCATCAAGTTTCACAGCATGTGTGGTAAGCTTTTTGATGGTCAAACATTTACATAAAGGCGTGGTGGGCTGATAATGATGAATAATAAAATAGCAGTGATGGTTTCGGGGAAAGGCAGTAACTTAAAAGTAATTTTGGATGCAATTGCGCGTGGCGAGTGCGATGCACAAGTTGCCGTGGTAATTTGTAACAAAGAACATGCAGGCGGATTGCAAATTGCCAAAGATGCAGGTGTGCCGAAGGTGTTGTATCTCAATCCTAAAGATTTTGAAAGCCGTGAAGTGTATGACCAAACATGTGTGGATGTGTTAAAACAAGCAGGATGTAAATTGATTGTGTTGGCAGGTTATATGCGAATTTTAACCCCGGTGTTTATCCAAGCCTTTCCCAATCAAATTATCAATATTCATCCATCATTATTGCCTGCATTTAAAGGTGCGGATGCTGTGGGAGAAGCATTGAAAGCAGGGGTAAAAATATCAGGTTGTACAGTGCACTATGTCACCAAAGAGCTGGACAGTGGTAAGATTTTGGCACAAGCTTCTGTGCCAGTGTTGGCAGATGATGATTGGGATGCTTTACATCAACGGATTCAGATACAAGAGCATATCCTTTATCCACACGTGATTCATCAGTTGTTCAATGGCGACATATAAAAGGTAGAAGAATACAGCGCTATGTGAAGAGGAAGTCGGGAGTAAGAAATGTTTAAAATAATACTATGTTGTTTGATGTTGATGCCAAGCTTGAGTTGGGCAGGTGAAACGCGGAATGTAAATTTTGCAGCATTTCAGGCAGTGGATAAAGACTTTGAGTTTGAACCTGTAGTACCAGGCACATTCAGCGACTTTATTTCAGGCATGAAAGGTTCTAAAATCCTAGCCATGGTGCACACGGCTGATGCGATTAGTGGTGATGTGATTACCATGCAAACCAGCGTATTACGTGATGAAGAAGGAAGCCTTGGTGATTTTGGCGTGGATTGTCAGCTTAACTTTAAGGTTGATGGCGAAGGTGATGAAGCGGGATATTTATTGGGCGGTGTATGTCGTATTATCCAAGTGGGCGGGGGTAAAAACTTACGCACAGTGATGGTCATTCCTCATGCAAACATTCCAGACACATCACAAGGTTTTGAAGGCTGGATTATGCTGGATGAAGATGAAGGTTCAGGCATTGCATTTTATGCCAATGTGAGCGTAGAAAAGCACTAATCGTATTTATATTTGAAGGGTTAAGCAAAAGCTTGACTCTTTTTTATGTGATTTACTTACCAATACAAAATTCAGAAAACACTTTATCCAATTTCTCATCCCAGGTTGCATGCACATTGCACTATTGGGGAGAAAAATTGTTATACAAGTAAAAAAGAGAATAATAATCACTAAATCACACAGCGAAAGTGCATCATAACTGTCGAATAACAAATCCATGAAAATCCTCGACATTGAAGACAAATGCTTGAAGAGCTCTTCCCCCCCCCTCCTCCTCCCACCATATATTGTAAACCATGTTAAACAAACTCTTAGTGCAATAAAATATTTTGATTATGATTTGAATCCCTGAAAAAAAAGGACTCCCTATATCTGCAACAAGAAAGAACTACTGTCCTCCAGTGTCATAATATTAAATTACTGTAACCTAATCTAGGCGTCACATCACCAAAGGTCAGTGACTCCAATTACCATTTTCAATTCCAACTTAAGATTCAGTGAAAGTTAACTTAAGTTATAGAGACCAAGCAAACCAGAATAAACCTACTTAGAAGAGCCCACATTCGTCAAAATCTCACTAGGATCTGTACTTTCAAATCAAGTAACATTATAGATATATTTTTTTAAGAACTGGTTAATAAAAAAGTAAAGCTACAGCGTGGAAACCAAAACTCTAAATATAGGCCTACTTAAAATGGGTCCAGATCACTTAAAAAAAAACTCAACTGACCTGTATTTTGACAGAACTGGAACTGAACTAAACAAGAGAGAGAGAGAGAGAAAAAAAAGAAAAAAAAGAGAGAAAAAAAGAACTTTAATTCAAAAGCCGAATTCGAAACAAAACAAAACACGTACAAAACCCATCTTTCGTTCACAAAGTAGTAGCCTTTTCGGCCGCACGAAAGCGAGCCAGATGGTCAATATACATGGAAACTATATCATTAAT
>CAMZLG010000076.1 GCA_947311495.1 uncultured Zetaproteobacteria bacterium | reverse complement strand
TTGATGCGCACATCATCGCTGATGGCTTCAATGATGGGGTCTAATTCATCGGGGTTGAGGGTGATGGTGTCATCTTGTTCAACTGCTTCTTGCACTGAGGTTTGGATATGTTCAGCCAACGGTTCTGTCTCATCTTTGGCATCATCAATGATTTCACTTTCATCAATATCATCAACGACCTCATCGATGCTTTCACTGTTTAAAGCGTCAGCTTCAAGGGTTTGTTCACTGGAATCATCTGCTTCATCATTAGTATCTTCATTTACTTCTTCGTTCGTGGAGGTTTCAATATCCATGTCATTTAAGTCTGATTCATCATCAGCCTTGGTTTCAGCAATTTCGTCAATATCATCGGTATCATGTTCATGTACAACGTCTTGCACAAAGGCTTCAACCAGCTCTTTGTCCAACACTTCAATATCATAAACCGTGTCTTCGCTCATGGCATCGCTAATGTCGAAGGTGATGGTGTCATCATTGGCAATAGCATCAAACACCGCATCAAATTCATTATTTGTATTTTCATCTTTGTGCTTACTTTCAGCTTTAGTGGCGGGTGTATCAGTATGGTTTTCTACATTGTTTTTATCTTGATTTATTTCAGCAGCATGGACTTCTTCAAGTTTCTCTTCGGCTGTTTCATTGAGCACACCCAAGTCAGGAATATCAAAGCCATCCAAGTTACCTAAAATATCATCAATATTAGTGACCTCTGAAGTGCTTTCAACTTCCTTTACGATACTTTTTTCGTGATGTGTTACTTCATCTTCACATTTAGCTTTAGTGGTTTGGGATTGCTCCAAGTCACTTCCGCTCGTAGTAGGTTTTTGATTAACATCGGTTTCATCCATCGGTTCATCTTGGATGGATTGTGTTTGTGCCGCCCATAAGGGTAAGGATTCTTGGGCGCTGGGTTCTAAATATTCTTCTGTGAGCACAATGCGCTGCCGTGGCGAAGTTTCATCGGTCACTTCTTTAGTTTCTATAGCTTCCGTCTCACCGCTTTCATCTACAACGTCATCAATTGAATCTGCAGCAGGTTTATCGGATGTATCAGAGATGTCATCCAAGGGTTCAAACGGTTGCAACTTGGCTGAGGTTTGCGCTTCTTCGGCAGAGGATGATAAACCCAGGACATCTTCGGAGCTTTGGGCTGCTTTTTCAACGGTTTCTCTACGCTTGCTGGGTGAATCAGCGTCATCATCTTTTTCAGCCAACATCGCATCAATGCTGGCTAAGATTTCGTCTATATCGCGTTCATCTTTTTTATCGCTCATGGGGCTATCATAGATTGGATAAAACCTATCGGCAATCTTGAGCGTTAAACATGGAAAATTTCAGTTCCACCAGTAGAGATAAGTTGTTCAGCGCGTTGCATATCTTCAGGTGTATCCACGCCCAAACAATGGTAATCGCCAACGGTAACTGCGATGGGGTAACCGTGGTGCAATACTCTTAATTGTTCCAACTGTTCGATATGTTCAGCTTGGCAGGGCGGGAGGGAATCATACTTGAGCAAGAAGTCTTTGCGATAGGCATACAAACCTACATGCTGCAAAGTATCAGCTTGAGTTAGCGCGTCTTGGTTGCGCGGATAAGGAATACTTGCGCGGCTGAAATACATGGCATGACCTAACGCATTACATACCACTTTCACCACATTGGGGTCATCAAAATCAGCAGCTTGGCGAATGGGGTGGGCAAGGGTTGCCATTTGCAGTTCAACTTGATGTTCAAAGGGTTGCACCACATCACGAATAGCTTGTGGGTCAATTAATGGCTCATCACCTTGCACATTAATCACTACATCCACATCAATATCCAACATGGCTTCAGCAAGCCTTGCTGTGCCGCTTTGATGGTCGCTTCTGGTCATGGCAATGCTTGCGCCTGCATCCTTGGCAACATCTGCAATACCTTGATGGTCGGTAGCGACAATGACTTGCCCCAAATCAGCTTCAAGTGCGCGCTGAATCACATGTACAATCATAGGTTTGCCAGCAAGCAGGGCTAAAGGTTTACCCGGGAAACGTGTGGATTCAAAGCGAGCAGGGATGCCGATGGCACAGCTTAGTTTGCTATTTGTCTGCGCAGAAGGCATCAATGATTCTCGATTTCTTGCCATGTTGCGGTTGCCGTGCCGACCTTGCCGACCACCACACCCGCGGCTTGGTTGGCAGTTTTTGCAGCGTCAAGTGGTGAGCTACCTTGGGCGAGACATGCCGTGAATGCTGCAATCACGGTATCACCTGCACCTGTCACATCAAAAACATCACGCGCAGCTGTCGGGATATGATGACATTGTTTACCATCAAACAAAGTCATGCCACGCTCAGAGCGGGTCACAAGGATATATTTTAAGTTCAAAGTTTCGCACAAATGTTTGGCAATCATTTCCACATGCCCATCTTCGTTGATATTGTCCATATTTGCCATTTGTGAGGCTTCCAAAAGGTTGGGCGTGATAAAGGTTGCCCCATGATAAGATGCGTTGTTGGCAGGTTTAGGGTCAACACCTACAATCTTACCTTTAAGTTTGGGGATAAGTTTCTCCAATAGTTCAGGGGTGAGCACACCTTTAGCATAATCGGATAAAATTACAGCATCAGCTTGGTCTAGCTTGCTTAGAATTTGTTCCAGTATCTTGTTTTGTGTATCGGGGTGAATGGGGCTTGCCCACTCATGGTCATAGCGCACGATTTGTTGATGTTGCGCCACCACACGGGTTTTAATCGCAGTAGGGCGCTCATTTTTTTTGGTAAACACACCCACATCATCAGAATCAAGCTCACCCAAACGGTTATGCACCCATTGCCCTGGCTCATCATCACCGACCACGCCGAACATGGCGGACTTGGTGTTTAAAGCATGAAGATTGCGAATCACATTGGCAGAACCACCCAAACGGCGGTCAACCTTTTGCACATTGACCACCGGTACAGGTGCTTCTGGGGAAATACGGCTTACATCACCCCAAATAAATTCATCTACAATAATATCGCCAATGACTAAAATCATAAGGTGAGACTCCTTTGTTTGCGCAATGTTGCTGCCCGTTGGTTGACCTCGGTTTTAAGCTGACCACATGCTGCAGATATATCACGACCTTTGGAAATGCGAACCACAGCAACCACACCTGCATCATTAAGAAAATTGCGAAACATATCAACCACTTCATCGCTTGGTCGGTCAAACCTACTGCCTTCAAATAGGTTGAAAGGCAGGATGTTGACCGTGCTTCCCAAACCTTTGGCAATATCTCGTAAGCGTTTGGCATCATCCATAGAATCATTGATGCCAGCTAGCAAAACATATTCAATCAGTATGCGTTTTTTATTGCGCGCAGCCACATACTTCTGCATCACGGCGAGCAAGTCTTCAAGCGGATACTTCTGGTTAATCGGCATGATTTGATTGCGCACATCATTGGTTGTGGCATTCAGCGATACTGCCAAAGAACAAGGTAAATCATCTTCAAGTAAACGATAAATCGCAGGCACAAGACCTGCCGTAGAAATCGTGACCCGCCTTGGGCTAAGCGCCATGCCTTGTTCGTGTGTTACCATGCGTACAAACTTGGCAACATGCTCATAATTATGCAGGGGTTCACCCATACCCATCATCACGATATTACGCGGAAACTCACCCAAGACCTGTTTAGTTATCATCACTTCCTGCATCATTTCAGCCGTGGTTAAGTTGCGGGTTAACCCTGCAGTGGCGGTAAGGCAAAACTCGCAACCAATAGCGCAACCGACTTGCGAAGAAATGCACTGGGTTAAACGCCCATCAGCAGGAATCAACACGGATTCCACATCTTTGGCATCGCTCATACGCATAAGCAGCTTTTGTGTACCATCTTCGGCTTGTTGGTTGGCAATGATGTCTGGCAAGGTGATTTCAGTGTTATCTTGAAGCCAGCTTAATAGTTTCTTTGGAAAGTCGGGTATGTTTTCAAGGTCAAACTCACCATAGCGAAACACTTTGCCCATGATTTTTTTGGCATGGATAGGGGAGACATCCACCTGTTCGCAGATGTTGATAAGCTCATCGTAGTTAAGCCCAAGCAGCGGTGTTTTGGTTGTTTTCATCAGCCTATACAAACAAAAAAGGGAGCAAAAAGCTCCCTTTGATACAATGGTTTAGAATATCAAAGACCAAATTTGGCTTTGTTGGCAGACACTTCTTCGGCAGAAGGCGGTGTTTTCTCGTTAACTTCAGCCAATTCAAAGGCATCACGGTCGGTGTCGCAAAGGTCATTAAGTTCGATGTCTGATTCAAATACATCAGGCACATCTTCTTCAGGATAAATCGCTTCCCAAGGGCATTCAGGCTCACAAACCGCGCAGTCAATGCACTCTTCAGGTGAGATATAAAGCATGTTTGGTGTTTCATCAGAAGCATCTTTAGGCTGATAAAAACAATCCACAGGACATACCGCAACGCAAGCAGTATCAACGCAATCTTTACAAAGTTGGGTAACAACAAAAGCCATGATTTTAACCTCTTCAGTGAATAAGAATATATAATATGGACGAACTATACGATGAAACTGCATTTAGCCAAGCATGATTTATGAAATCAAGACAAAAGAGAGCCTGAATGCAAAACAAACAGGCTCTTCTAAGGCTAGCGAAATATCTTACAAACGCTTAATCAAGAATAATGGACTCTAGGCGTTCCATATCATTAACTACGCGCCAAGTACCTTCGCCTGCGTTCACGCGTTCTTCCCATGCTTGTAATCTATCCATGTACTCACGTGGGTCGATATTGTCGCTACGAAGCTTGGTCACATTCAATGCCACCACATTAAAACCATCCAATTGCAATGGAATGTCGCGGTTATAACCTTCCTTAAGCTCTTCTTTTAAATCAGAGAAAATAAGCACGGTTTTTTTGCCAACACCTGCTTCATTGAGATATTCCACAGCTTGTAAAATGCCACCTGTGATGTCGGTGTAACCACTGGACTTAACTCCCTTCACAAACGCATCAATTTTCTCACGAAACTGACGCTTTTGACGGTTGGCAATGCTAGGGCGATCATCAAATGTCACCTTAGCCACAATATCTTTTTCACTAAAACTTGCTGTGTCTACCCGCGCCACAGCAAAGGTGTCGCCAGGGTTGAGTTTCGCAAGTGTAAAGTTAATCAAATGTTGTGCTTTGACCAACTCTTGGGTGTAGGTGCCTGATGTGTCGAGCAACATATACACACCTTTGGTTGTAGGCAGTTCTTTGCCGCTATCACAGCCAAACAATAGTGTTGTAAGTATCAATGCAATATATTTCATGATGAAACCTCCTTCATGCTTTGTGTATCAAGCGGGTTAAACCCATGTTTATCTTTTTTGCGTGCTTTGGGTGCAGTGCCTTTAATTTTGGACTCAATCCAAAGCGGAATAAAGATAAGTAAATCATACAAGCTGGTGAGCATTAGCCCTGCATAGTGGGCGCTGTTTGCCAGCAAGTTAAACATAAACGAAGCGGCGCGAAGCGACGCCACTGCAGCAATGCCCAGCACTGTGCGCGATGAATGAATAAACGATTCAAGTGGAATCGCTACAAACACCAGAGCAAAGGGAAGAATAAAACCCATGCCCATTTGTGCGGCTGTGGTAATCCAGCGGTCGGATACAGCTGAAGCTGCATTCATGGCATCACTACCATTAAGCAATGAAGCGCGAAGAGCCGCATCATCTTGCGCCAAGATTTCACGCATATATGCCAAACCTGCTTCCACACTGGCAAGCATGAAAAGAATACCAAAAGTGATAAACACCATTTTGATACGCATACTGTCTTTCATTGCACCAATCACGGGGAATAGCCGCGTAATCCGCAAGCTTTCCATGAGGAATAAACCCATGGCAACTTCCACAAGAATGATGACCAGTGCAGCAATGTTTGCCACCTTAAACCCCATCATGTTGCTGCTACCGCCCACCATTTCTTGCATGGGGCGAGCAATCAAGTTGAAGTTTATCATGGCGCCACCAATGGCGATGGCAAGCACAAAACCAGCCACGAAAAATTGCGTCAATGAGGATGATGACAATGTTTTCTTCGCGGTATCGGTTTCACGAATGATTTCCTCATAATGTTCCATTTGACGGTCAACCACTTGCGCACGTTCTAAAAGTGCATTCACATCTTGGTCAACCTGTTTGAGGTCTTTATTCATGCCGTGCCAAGCGGGGCGCATGTTTTTAAGCAACATGTGACGCTCTTTGCTGACTAAACGGTAAGATTCCAATGTTTTCTCATGATTTTTCTCCATAGAGCCATGAATACTTTCAAGAATATCACCCACCATAGGGTCATTTTTAGATGTGGTAATTTTAGCCACCGCATCCACAGCTTTTGCCCAACCAGGTGCTTCAGGTGGCACGTCCGCACTGGATTTATAATCTTCATCCAGCTTGGTAATCACATCATTGACTTTACGATGCAGGGTAGGGTATTCAGCCAAATCTTTGGCAACAATGTTATTGATGCGCTCAAATTCACGCTCAATTTCATGTTCTGAGGCTTCTCTGCCTTCAGCAATAAGTACCTCTGTGTTGCGTTGCGCGAGGCGCTGCTCCACATCCGATAATGCACTTGCTGCTTGGGTAAATGCGCTTTTCATCAGGGATGTGACGGCGTGAATCATACTGTGCATAGGTTCTCTTGCGAGATAGGTTAAAGTCATGAGCAATACAAGCCAAATTGTGGCTGATATGGCTGCATTTTCTGACCATAATAGATAGATTTCTTGTAATGACATCGAAGCCTCCTTTGCGCTGATTATTACCAGCGGCATTGTCCAGATATCGTTGGATTCAAGGTACGATGTTGGGCTGTGGCGAATATGTTACGAATATCACAAGCTCTTGTTTTTAAGTGCATAATGATGCTGCAAGATATTGATTATAAAGGGATTATTTGTAAGGGAATATTTACTCGGTGTGGTGTGTCAATCTGACTACACATGTATGCTAACGCTTGGTCATACACCAATAAAAAAACCTACCAGCGTTAAGGCTGATAGGTTTTGATAAGTCCTTCTGGACCACAATCTGTGGTACCGAGAGCCGGAGTCGAACCGGCACAGTGTCACCACCGGGGGATTTTAAGTCCCCTGCGTCTACCAGTTCCGCCATCCCGGCATGCACAATCAACATTAGCATCAATACTAGCGTTGAAATTGGAGGCAGGGGCGAGAATCGAACTCGCGAATAAGGGATTTGCAATCCCCCGCCGTACCACTGAGCCACCCTGCCTAACAAGCTTTGTAAGCTGGTAGCCTCACAAAGCATCTTAAAAACAAAAAAGGAGCTTGAGCCCGAAGACAATCAAACTCCTTTTTACAAGTTCAAAAACTGGAGCGGGTAACCGGGCTCGAACCGGTCACCTCGACCTTGGCAAGGTCGCGCTCTACCAAATGAGCTATACCCGCATTGAACGCGGCGAACTTTAGCGTTGCGAAGGGTAGCGTCAAGCATTTATTTTGTGTTGAAAGTTGTTGCAAAGTACCATGATTTAATAGATGGGTTAATCCGCGGTAAGTTGCCTAAATTTCAAAATAAAATGGTATCAAAACACTGGAAAGCCTGGTGTGCTTCTGATAACTTCCGCGCCCGACATGAATCAATCAAACAAACAAACACGTTTTATCTTTGTAACTGGCGGGGTTGTCTCCTCTTTAGGGAAGGGCATTGCGGCAGCATCTTTAGCTGCATTATTCGAGGCACGTGGTCTTTCTGTGACCATGCAAAAGCTTGACCCTTATATTAACGTAGACCCTGGAACGATGAGCCCTTATCAACATGGTGAGGTGTTTGTCACCGATGACGGAGCAGAAACTGACTTAGACTTGGGCTATTACGAACGCTTTACCCATGCCGATATGAGCAAACGCTCCAACTTAACCACGGGGCGCGTGTATGAATCGGTGATTCGCAAAGAACGTCGCGGTGATTATTTGGGCGCAACCGTGCAAGTGATTCCACATATCACAGATGAAATTAAAGCAGGTATTTTGTCGCTTCGTGAAGATAATGTAGATATCGCATTGGTTGAAATCGGGGGCACGGTTGGTGACATTGAATCTTTACCCTTTTTGGAAGCCATTCGTCAACTTAGATTTGAGCTTGGACGCAAAAACACGGCGTTTATTCACTTAACTTTATTGCCTTATATTGCAACTGCGGGCGAACTAAAAACCAAACCGACACAACACTCTGTGCAAAAGCTGCGTGAAATTGGTATTCAACCTGATGCACTGTTATGCCGCAGTGAAGTGGCATTGCCCCAAGGTGAGCGCGATAAAATTGCACTATTTTGTAATGTTGAGAAAGATGCAGTGATTGCCTTGCCTGATGTGGATACAATTTATGCTGTGCCTTTGGTTTTGCGCGATGGCGGTTTAGGTCGTGTATTGTTAGACCAGTTTGGCATTGAAACAGGTGAGCCTGATTTAAGTATTTGGGATGACTTATGCCATAAAATCCGCACACCCGAACGCGTGATTCGCATTGGTATTGTGGGTAAATATATCAAGCTTGCAGATGCTTATAAATCGATTAATGAATCTCTAGTTCATGGCGGCATGGCGCATAATGTGCGTGCAATGATTGAATATATTGATTCTGAATCGCTTGAGAATGACGATATGTCAGCTTTGGCTGATGTGGATGGCATTTTGGTGCCGGGTGGTTTTGGTAGCCGTGGTACAGTTGGTAAAATGAAAGCGATTCAATATGCGCGTGAACATCAAAAACCTTTCTTGGGTATTTGCCTAGGTATGCAAATGGCAGTGATTGAATTTGCACGAAATGTGGCAGGTTTAACTGATGCGAATAGCAGTGAATTTGATGCCAATACACCGCACCCTGTGATTGCTTTGATGACAGAGTGGGAAGAAGATGGCAAAAAAGTAACCCGCGATGCTTCTTCAGATATGGGTGGTACTATGCGTTTGGGTGCTTATCCGTGTAAAGTGATTGAAGGTACGCTTGCAGGTCAAGCGTATGCTCAATCCGATATTAGTGAGCGTCATCGCCATAGATATGAATTTAACAATACATACCGCGCCCAACTTGAAGAAGCAGGTTTGGTTGTATCAGGCACATTACCCGATAATTCTTTGGTGGAAATGGTGGAAATCAAAAATCACCCGTGGTTTGTTGCCAGCCAATTTCATCCTGAGTTCAAATCGCGCCCTTATGCGCCACATCCTTTGTTTGCAGGCTTTGTAGGTGCAGCCAAAGCGCAAGGTGAGCAGGCATGAAGCAGCACCATATCCAAGTTGCAGACTTTAAGATTGGCAATGACTTACCCTTTGTCTTGTTTGCGGGTCCTTGTGTGATTGAGGGTGAAGACTTTAGCTTGAAAGTTGCAACGGATATTCGCGACATTTGTGCTGAAGTGGGTGTAAACCTGGTGTTTAAATCCAGCTTTGATAAGGCAAACAGAACAAGTGTAGATGGTTTTCGCGGACCTGGTTTGGATGAAGGTTTGCGCATTTTGCAGCGGGTTAAAGATGAAGTCGGTGTACCGATTATTACCGACATTCACACGCCTGAACAAGTTGAAAAAGTCGCTAGGGTTGTAGATATTATGCAAACACCTGCATTTTTATGTAGGCAAACAGATTTTATTATCGCTGTTGCGAAAGCAGGCATACCCGTGAACATCAAAAAAGGGCAGTTTTTAGCACCGTGGGATATGCCGCATGTGTTAGACAAAGCAAAATCAACAGGAAACATGGATATTATGTTGTGTGACCGAGGTACCAGCTTTGGTTATAATAACCTTGTGTCTGACTTTCGTTCATTGATGGTCATGGCAGAAACAGGTGCGCCTGTAGTTTATGATGCCACGCATTCAGTGCAACAACCGGGCGGGCTTGGTGGTGCAACAGGAGGCAATCGGGAATATGTCCCAGGCTTGTCACGTGCAGCCGTAAGTATTGGTGTGGCAGCAGTGTTTATGGAAGTACACCCTGACCCTGATAACGCGAAGTCGGATGGACCCAATTCTGTGCGTTTATCTGATTTGAAAGGTTTGTTGCAAACATTGAAAACGATTGATGAAGTTGTAAAAGTATAGTTCAATAAAGTTTAGTATGGTTTAGTATAAAAAAGAAAAGAATCAGCAATGGGGCTGATTAGGAGAAAGAAAGTGAGTATTATTACAAGTGTACATGGTCGTGAAATTTTTGATTCACGAGGTAATCCAACTGTAGAAGTGGATGTACGATTAGAATCAGGTGCGTTTGGCCGCGCTGCAGTGCCAAGTGGGGCATCAACAGGACAACGTGAAGCTGTTGAATTGCGCGATGGCGATAAAAGCAGATTGGATGGTAAAGGTGTTCGCAAGGCAGTGGCTTTTGTGAATGGTGAAATTGCAAAAACAGTCGTGGGTTTGGATGCTGAAAACCAACGTGGTTTAGACCATACCTTGATTGAGCTTGATGGCACACCGAACAAAGCGCGTTTGGGTGCAAATGCAATCTTGGGTGTATCTTTGGCGGTTGCCAAGGCGCAAGCGGTAGAAGATGAAGTGTCCTTGTTTGAGCATATTGGTGGTAAATCGGCTGTGTTGATGCCTGTGCCATGCATGAATGTGATTAATGGTGGTTCGCATGCGGATAACAGCATTGATTTTCAAGAATATATGATTGCACCAGCTGGTGCATCAAGCTTTGCAGAAGCTATGGATATGGGCGCGGAAGTATTTCATTCCTTGCAATCTGTGCTTCGTAAAGGTGGGCATATCACAGCTGTAGGTGATGAGGGCGGATTTGCGCCTAATCTTCATTCCAATGAAGAAGGCATCACTGTGGTGCTTGAAGCAATTGAAAAAGCGGGCTTAAAAGCGGGAACAGATATTGTGTTGGCTGCTGATATGGCTGCGTCTGAATTTCATAAACATAATGCTTATGTATTGGCAGGTGAGGGCGGTCGTCGTTTGGATTCGGATGCCATGGTTGATTTCATTGAAGACCTATGCCGCCAATATCCGATTGTCTCGGTTGAAGATGGCTTGGATGAAAATGATTGGGGGGGTTGGAAAAATTTAACAGACCGTCTTGGTGATAAAGTGCAACTTGTGGGTGATGACTTGTTTGTGACCAACCCTGAAATTTTGAAGCAAGGCATTGATAAAGGTGTTGCCAATGCATTGTTGGTGAAAGTAAACCAAATTGGAACCTTGTCTGAAACCATTGAAGCGGTAAATATGGCGCATGAAGCAGGTTACAACTCCATGATGTCGCATCGCTCGGGTGAAACGGAAGATACCACCATTGCTGACTTGGCTGTGGCATTAAACTGTGGTCAAATTAAAACGGGTTCAGCGTCACGTTCGGATAGGATGGCGAAATACAATCAGCTTCTTCGCATTGAAGAAGAGCTTGGTAGTAGAGCAAAATATGCAGGTATGTCTGCATTTGCTAGAGGCTAACATCTGAAAAAGTTTAACGTTAAACAGCTGGTGCGCTGGCTGCTTTTTGCGGTTGGTTTTGTTATCATTATACTCATGGCTTGGGATGTCGTTTTTTCCAAGCATGGGTATTTTGTTTTTCAGGCTGAAAAAGAAGCCAAACAATCATTGCAGTTGGATATACAACGCTTAAAAGCGGAGAAAGAAAGGCTGCAGAAAAGAATTATACGGTTACGGGAAGACCCCAAAGCGCTTGAAGAAGTGATTCACAAAGAGTTGGGGTATGTTTATCCGGATGAAACCATGATTATTATGCCGAACACAAACAAGGCAGAAACAGGGCAAGAGGTTAAAAAACCATGAGTAAGGTAGTGACACGATTTGCACCATCTCCCACAGGGCTTATGCATTTGGGTAATGTGCGTACAGCAATGTTAAATTGGATGTTTGCCCGCAAGATGGGGGGCAAGTTTTTGCTTCGCTTTGAGGACACCGACCAAAGCCGCTCAGAACAACAATACATTGATGCACTGAAAGAAGATATGTTGTGGCTTGGTTTGCAGTGGGATGATGAACCGCTGTTTCAATCAGCACATGCGGAACAACACCGTGAAGCGCTGGATAAACTGGCTGAAACAAACCTTGCATACCCTTGTTTTTGTTCAGAAAGTCAGTTGAATTTGGATAGAAAGCTTGCGACATCCAGAGGACTTCCACCACGTTACAATGGGCGTTGCCGTGAATTGTCGAATGGCGAGAGACAAGCCAAGTTAGATGCAGGTGAGACCCACACTTGGCGTTTGGCAGTGCATGCCGATAATGGAGAAGTCACTGTGCCTGATTTGCTGCGTGATAATGTGGTGTTTTTGCGCAAAGACTTGGATGACCCAGTGGTCGTTCGTTCCGATGGCACATTTACTTTCTTGCTGCCCAATGCCATTGATGATGCTGTGGACGGGATTACGCATGTGTTGCGCGGTGATGATCATTTGACCAACTCGGCGTATCAAGTGTGGATGTTGGAGTCTTTGGGTTATACGGCTCCTGTTTGTTTGCATCATGGGCTTTTGTTGGGCGAAGATGGGGCAAAACTTTCCAAACGTACAGGCAGTCACAGTATTGCTGATTTGCGGGCTGAAGGTTTGTTTCCTGAAGCGTTGCAGCAAGCCATGGTTCGTTTGGGTCACCCCAATATTCCCGAAGATGCATTATCCATTGAAGCACTTTTAGAACATACGGATATTGAACATTTATCTACATCATCGGTGCGCTGGTCCAATGAAGCCATGTGGCGTTGGCATACCAAGTTTTTGTATGCAAAACCAGCTTCAGAACTAGCGCCATTATTGCGCGAAACTTTGGCTAAACACGATGTAATGATTGATGAAACCCAAGCATTGGCTTTGGCTGGAATATTGGGTGGCAACTTGAATCGCATAGAAGATGTGTTGAATTTCAAGCGTTTGCTTGATGCTTCTGGAGCCATTTCTGATGAAAACATCCAAGTGTTAAAAGAAGCAGGTGCAGTATTTTTCGACCATGCGCTAACCACTGCCAAAGCAACAGGTGGCACAGATTGGAAAGCTTGGACAAATGCGCTGAAAGAAGCTTCAGGTGCTAAAGGTAAAGGTTTGTTTATGCCACTGCGCATTGCGCTAACAGGGCAGGCACATGGCCCTGAAATGAGTAAGGTAGTGGTGTTTTTAGGTGCTGATGGCATTCAAACACGTTTAAATCATGCGTTGGATTTACTGGATGACTGATTCCAATTATAAAACAGACTTGCACGTTTATAACTCCCTCACGCGGCTGAAAGAAGTCTTTCAACCATTGGTGGAAGAAAAAGTGGGCATGTATGTTTGTGGTGTGACTGTGTATGACCAGTGCCATGTCGGTCATGCGAGAGTGATGGTGGTCTTTGATACCATTTACCGTTGGCTTCAAACATTAGGTTATGATGTCAGTTATGTGCGCAACTTTACGGATGTGGATGATAAAATCATTCAGCGCGCCCAGCTTGCGAATGTGGATATTGATGAACTCACCCAATCCATGATTGATGCATTTCATAGCGATATGGATGCGCTGGGTTGCCTGCGTCCGTCTTTAGAGCCTAGAGCAACCACGCACATGCCTGAAATGATTGAAATGATTCAAGCCTTGATTGATAAAGGTTTTGCCTATGTATGTGATTCAGGTGATGTGTTGTATGCCGTGCGTAAGTTTGAACAATATGGGCAGTTATCAGGTAAAAATATTGATGATTTGGAGTCGGGAAGCCGAGTAGATGTGGATCACCATAAACGCGACCCGTTAGATTTTGTGCTTTGGAAACAAGCTAAACCTGATGAACCATCATGGGATTCACCGTGGGGCAAGGGTCGCCCAGGCTGGCATATCGAGTGCTCTGCCATGAGCTGCAAACATCTGGGGACAACCTTTGATATTCATGGTGGCGGTATGGATCTGAAGTTTCCTCACCATGAGAATGAAATTGCGCAAGCCAGAGCTGCCAATGGTGGTGAGTTTGCCAAATACTGGCTGCATAATGGCTTTGTCAATATCAATGCTGAGAAGATGTCCAAGTCTTTGGGTAATTTCTTTACCATTGCTGAAGTAATTGAAGAATATGACCCTGAAGTGTTGCGTATGTTTATTTTAAGTACGCATTATCGCTCACCTTTGGATTATTCCGATGCGGCATTGGATGATGCCAAAAAAGGTTTGGATAGATTATATGAAACCAAACGTAAGTTAGGCGAAGCTCCTATAACCAAGTTGCCACAACGTTTTATAGATGCCATGAATGATGATTTTAACACGGCTGAAGCTATGGCGGTGCTGTTTGATACATGCAGAGGATTAAACAAATCCAATGACGATAAGTTGCGTGGTGAGTTCTTTGCCATGTTGGAAGCCTTTAATTTGCTTAACCATGATGCAGATGATTGGTTTCAAGGTGAAGCTGAAGATACATCCGCTATTGATAAGCTAGTGCAAGAGCGAGATGCAGCTAAACAAGCGAAGGACTATGCTAAGGCGGATAGCCTTCGTCATGAACTGTTAACCCAAGGTATTGTGCTTGAAGATACACCCGAAGGTACTCGGTGGAAAAAAGCTTAATTATTTTTTTAATAGCGTGTGTTAGCAAGGCTTTAGACATGCATATGAACGTATGCCAAAGAGATTTATATCATGTTTAAGCTGAGTTGTTTGAATCGTTATGTTCTAAAAACATGGGTATTTCCATTTTTGGCGCTTTTGTTTTTGGTGACACTTATATTTTTACTTAAATATTTGTTGTTTTGGTTGCCCAATTTGGTTGAAAATGATGTGCCGTTATCTTTGTCTATCAAATTTTTCACTAGCCTCCTGCCAACCATTTTATTAATGACAATTCCTGTTGCTTACTTTTTTGCTTTATACCGCAGTGTCAAAACGTTTCAAACGAATTCAGAGCTTGATGCTTTGTATGCAGGAAGTTTGTCTTTGTTTAATATTTTTAGCCCTATTTTGTGGGTTGGTTTAGTTTTAAGTGCATTCTTATTGTGGATGAATATGCAACTGGTACCTGTGAGCAAGTTACAAATGAGTAACACATTGGATGAGATAGGCGCATTACATGCAACGCCAGACTTTACACCGCGCAGGTTCACCAATATTGATGATATTACGTTCTATTCTGAAGGGAAAAATAAAGATGGCTCTTATGCAAAAGTGCTTATTTCTGATGCGCGTGAAAGTAAACTTTCTCCCAATATATATGTAGCAGATCAGGCTGTTATCCATAAAATAGATGATGGTTTACTCATTTTATTAAATAAAGGAAATCAGTTTAACGGGGCTTCGACACGGATAAATTTGACACAATTTGATGCCTACCAAATACTTGTTCCTTTTGCATTTGAATCAGGTTTTAGGGAGCTAAATAGCGAATCGGACTTCTCTTTTATGCAGATGAAAACACTTTATCAGCGTTTAGATACATCCAACATTAAAGCTAAGGCAGAGTGGGATAGCCGTTGGATTCCTTCCATATCATTAATATTACTTTTTTTTATTGCTATTCCATTAAGCCTTCAAGCTAAACGTTCACAAAAGGGCGGTTCATTTTTATGGGCATTTTTAATTTTAATATTGATGGAGCAATCACAATTAATTTTATACCATAAAATTGAGCTTGGTGATGCTCCGCGGTGGTTAACATGGGTATTGGAGTCTATTTATGTTTTTGGGGCTGTTCTATTATTTTCCCAAGTGAATAAATATGGAAGTTTATCCATGAAGCGTATGTTTCCGTTTATGGCAAACAGGTAAAATAAGGTAAAACAAGTTCAGCGTTTTATTTCATGCCGAAAAAAAATATCTTGTTATAGTTTCGTTTCTTTTAAGAAGGGGTAAGCATGAGTTTTGCAGAAGAAGTCCAGAAACGCCGCACATTTGGCATTATTTCGCATCCTGATGCAGGTAAAACGACGCTGACTGAGAAGCTGCTGTTGTTTGGTGGTGCCATTCAGATGGCGGGTGCAGTGAAGTCGCGCAAAACCGACCGTCATGCCACATCCGATTGGATGAAAATTGAGCAAGAGCGTGGTATTTCTGTGGCTTCATCGGTGATGAAGTTTAATTATGCTGTGGCAGGGCAAGACTACGAAATCAACTTGCTCGACACCCCTGGTCACCAAGATTTCTCTGAAGATACTTATCGAGTACTCACAGCAGTAGATTCTGCCATGATGGTGATTGATTCGGGTAAAGGTGTGGAAGGGCAGACGCTTAAACTTATGGAAGTCTGCCGTATGCGGAACACGCCCATCATCACCTTTATCAACAAGCTGGATAGGGAAGGGCTAGAGCCTTTGGATTTGCTTGCCGACATTGAAGAAAAGCTGCAAATCGAATGTGCGCCACTGTCTTGGCCCATTGGTATGGGTAAAGCATTCAAAGGTGTTTATAACCTGTATAAAAAACAACTTCACTTGTTTAAAGCAGGCACGGACGATATAACAGATGCGATTGCCATTGATAGTTTGGATGACCCCAAGCTTGATGAACTTCTTGGCTCACAAGCCGATGAATTAAGAGAAGAAATTGAGTTGCTTGAAGGCGCTGCCAACCCGTTTGATTTGCAAGAATTTTTGAAGGGAAGCCAAACACCTGTGTTTTTTGGCTCTGCGATTAACAACTTTGGTGTACGTGAGTTATTGGATGCTTTTGTGGAGTTTTCACCGCATCCACAACCCAGAGCCGCTGTGGAACGTCTGGTTGAACCCACCGAAAAAGACTTTTCAGCCTTTTGTTTTAAAATCCAAGCCAATATGGACCCGCAACATCGGGATAGAATCGCATTTTTCCGTTTGTGTTCGGGTAAATACAGCAAAGGTATGTCGGTGCGTCATCATAGGCTGGGTAAAGACATTAAAATTCCCAATGCGACCATTTTCATGGCGCAAGATAGGGCGCATGTGGAAGAAGCTTTTGCGGGTGACATTATTGGTATTCATAACCATGGCACGATTCGCATCGGTGATACCTTTACGACCAAAGAACCGCTTAAATTTACAGGTGTGCCCAACTTTGCCCCTGAAATGTTTCGCCGTATTCGCCTCAATGACCCGCTTAAACGCAAGCAACTGCATAAAGGTTTGATTCAATTATCCGAAGAGGGTGCAGTGCAAGTATTCCGCACATTCTTGGGTGGTGATTATATCTTGGGTGCTGTGGGTGTGCTTCAGTTTGAAGTCACCGTAGCGCGGCTTAAAGCTGAATACAAAGTGGATGCAGACTATGTGAACACTGATTTTCAGGTGGCGCGTTGGGTGACATGCGATGATGAAAAACAGCTTGCCGCATTCAAGAAAACCTATGATGCCAACTTGGCAGAAGATGGTGATGGTTTCCTCACATACCTTGCGCCATCAGCTTGGAAATTAAGCTACACCGAAGAACAGCATCCTGAGATTGAGTTTCATAAAACCAGAGAGCAAATCTAAGAAGCTATTCCATGAAAAGCCTTTTTCACTTCCTATCGTCATTCCGCACTTGATGCGGAATCCATTAAGGTGCAAGGTCTTTCTGGATACCCAATCAAGTTGGGTATGACGTTTAAGTCGAAAGCAGTTAAGTTTTACAGGAGTAGTTTGATGATTTCAAATGAACGACAAGCAACGCAGCGTGGTCTTCTTTGGGGTGCAGCCCTATGAAAACCATTGATTTTTATTTCGACTTTATCAGCCCCTATACTTATTTTGCGGTGACGCAGATGGATAAGTTTGAAGCAGAGCATGATGTTGAAGTGAATTGGGTGGCAGTGAACTTACCCAAACTCATCAAACTTTCAGGCAACACACCGCCTGCCTTGATTAAAAACAAAGCATTGTATTCATTGCGAGATTTGAAACGCTGGGCTGAGTATTTGGATGTACCCTTCAAACTGATTCGCCCGGGCACATTTGATAGCCGACCCGCCATGTATATTGCGATGGCGTTGCAAGGTGCTGATAGAAAGGTGTTTTGCAAAGCGGTGTTTGAAGCGGTTTGGGCAGGTGATGTGGATGTGAAAGCTGATGTTTGGCTGGATGAAGTTTTTAAGCTCAAACAACTACCAGAAACATGGCGAGACTTAGCCACAAGCGACAGCAAAGCCGCATTGGGTGACAATACGCAACAAGCCCTCAAAGCTGGGGCGTTTGGCGTGCCTACCTTTGTTTTGCATGATAAACCACGAAATCAGATGTTCTTTGGTGTGGATAGAATGGACTTTTTAGCAAGGGCTTGTTTATTACTCTGATTTCTATTTAGAGTTGGCTAAGCGCATGTGTTTATCCAATTATTTTCCTTAGTTCTTTTGAAAACTTATGTTTATCACATATCTTTTTGAAAAATAGTTCATTTGCATTTGTTTTAATTTTAATGGCTTTTTGAAGAGTTTTAGCACCTTTTTCGGTTAAAAACACACATTTAGCCCTCGTATCTGTTTCGTGTTCTTTTCGTTCAATCAGCCCATTTTTTTGTAGGGTTCGCAAAATCTTAGAAACCATCATTCTGTCTGTTTTGCTATGATCGGCAATCTCTTTTTGTGTGATATTTTCAGAAGAACGAGATAACCAAGCTAGCGCAATTAAGATTACAAATTGGGTGTGCGTTAACTTGACTCCATCTAAAGCCCTATTCATTTGCCGTTGCCAAAGCATAGTGGTTTGCCAAAGTAAATAGCCTAAATTTTCATCAGGTGATTCAAAATCAAAGATAATTTTTTTAGTCATTGAGCATTAAATTTGAAATTAGTTTATAATCGTATTCGTTAATTTGCAAAGTTCCCCAACGAAATGGGTAGCCCCACTTTTGTTTATTAGGGATAAACTCTAAATCATTTATCAATGGCAAAATTGAAATGCTTTTTGTCTTAAAGAAATCAATATCTATCCGAAAAGGGCAAAAATATTCTGTCATTCTAAATTGATAAACCTTATTGCTTATTACTTTCCCAATGGCTGTAAATTCTTGGCACTTGTCTTGTTTGTTAAAATACAATTTACTAGAATAATAAATCACATAATCACCTGTTTTCATTTTCTTTAAAGGTGTTTCTTTTCCATGACAAGCTTGCGCAAATCCACCTTTTATTCCATTTTGTACATGCTCTTTTGAAGCCGTTAGTATCCAATATTTTGCTTGTTGATTTAGCATTTTTAAATTGGTTCTAAAAAGGTTAATTTGTATCCATCTGGATCTTTCACATGCAATGCTTTTCCAAAAGGTGTATTCATAATTGACCCTAACGTAGTTACATTATTTGCTATAAGCTGGGTTTGTAAATCTTCAATTCTCTCATCTATAGCAAACCAAATGGAGATACCATTCCCAAGCTCCTTATTCTCCAAATTTTCAAGAGGCTTTCTTATAGCAAAACTTGTTTCACCCCTGTTGAATTTAAAGATAACAGCTTCATGGTTTTCCATCTCGGAAAGTTCAAAACCTAATTTTTTAGTATAAAACTCTTTGGAAGTTTCAATATCTCTTACTTGTAGAGATGTAAACTCTAATTTTCTCATGAATTGCAGCCCCTATATTTATATATGTCGCAAATATAATAAATACGACAACTATATCAAGGTGTTTTTCTATCAATCTTTTTTGCATAATTAGATAAAGTTCGTGGAGTTATTGTATACTGAACGTATTTAACCAGCTTAATATGAGTTTTGTTGAATAAATTCTCGTAAATTATCATCAATCCGTTTGGCTTTTGTGGTTTGCTGATGAAGCTTTAACAGTTCAATCGCGCATTCTGCGGTGCATAGTCCTGTTTCTTTTTGGTTGCGGCGGAGCTTGTAAATTGAGGGTGTGTTTGGGGTGAGTGAGACTTTGGGTAAATCGTGCAGATATGGGCTGTGGTTAACCATCTTTTGCGCTTCCTGCCATGTGGCATCAATCAAAATATACGCATCAAAGCTTGCTTCTTGTTCACCAAGCGGACTGCTATCTTCATGCGGGTAGAGCAAGGCAACGGACTCATTGGCGATGTGTTGTAAGAGTTCGGGGTTGGGCAACTTTCGTTGCCATTCAAAGATAGAACATTGTTTGCCTAAAACGCTTTTGACCAACTTGCCTGTGTTGGTTTTGCGCAAAAGCTCGCGGCTATGCGTCAATAGATAGATGTTCAAACGTGGGCTTACTCTGGAGCTTTATCCTCGGCAGGTTTGTTTTCATCTGCTTTGGGTTCTTCTTTTTTAGCACGAGGTTTACGTTTGGCTGCGGGTTTCTTTGCCGCAGGTTTGCGAGCTGTTGTTTTGCGCGGTGCGCGTTTGGGTTTGTCGGCTTCGGCAGCGAGTAATTTGGCATCAGGCCAATCACCCATTGGGTAAGGTTTGCTTTCAGTGTTGAAGGTTAAGAACTGCAACACTTGATAGACATAAGCGGATAAGGATTTGCCCAAGTTCAAAATCTTTTCATCTTTGTTGCCCGTGAAAAGAACAGACAAGAATTGATACACTGCCACGGCAAAAATAACGACTTCGGCAACCCAATAGAGGATAACAAACAAAATCATATACAGTAAACGCATCCATACGCTTTTATCTTTGACGCAGGTTTCTACATTTTTTTCATCACGCATGGCGACCTCCGATAAACCGAACAAGAACAAGTTTAAGGTTATTTTGGATTAAAGCCAAGCGTTTGCTAGGGTTTGCCTATGCCAAAGTCTTATATCCATATTTTACCACCCCAAGTTGCCAACCAAATTGCCGCAGGTGAGGTGGTGGAACGCCCTGCATCGGCAGTGAAAGAGCTGATGGAAAACAGTGTGGATGCTGGGGCGAAGCGCATCACTGTGCGGATAACAGGCGCGGGCAAAAAACGCATTGAAGTCGAAGATGATGGTATGGGTATGTCTGCCCAAGATGCGGAATTGGCTTTAGAGCGCCACGCCACCAGTAAGATTGAAACATCCGAAGACTTGCACCGTATCGCATCCCACGGCTTTCGCGGCGAAGCGCTGCCATCCATTGCCTCTGTGTCACGCTTTCGTATGACCACATGCAGCAAAGATAGCAACGAAGGGGTAGAAGTGCGTGTGGATGGCGGGTTAGACACGGAAACTCGCCCTGCGCCCAAGCGAAAGGGCACAAAAATCGAGATTTTGGATTTGTTTTTAAACACTCCCGCACGTTTGCAGTTTATGCGCACCGATAAAACCGAAGAAGCTGCCATTGTGGAAGCGTTTAAGGGGTTGGCATTGGCGCACCCAAGCATTGCTTTGCGATTAGAGTTGGATGGTCGAGTCCGCTTTGATTTTGCCGCGCAAAGCGAAGAAGCTCGAGTGTTGAAGCTGATGGGCAAAGATTTTGCTGAGAACTATATTTATCAAACGCTAGAGCATGAGGGGATTCAGGTTTCAGGATTCTTGGGTTTGCCAACTTATCACCACCGAGACAGCACCCGTATGATGTTTTTGGTCAATGGGCGGGTGATTCGGGATAAACAATTGATTGCTGCACTCAGAGCAGGCTACCGCGATGTGATGTTTCACGACCGTTATCCCGTTGCCATGATTCGCCTAGAGATAGACCCTGCATTTGTGGATGTGAATGTGCATCCTGCCAAGCGTGAGGTGCGCTTTAAATCACCACAAGCTGTGTTTGCATCCATTGTTGGCTGTGTGCGTGCTGGCATTGAACGCATGGGGCAAACGGTGGCTTCCACGACTACGGGTAAGGCTTTGGATGCCATGCAATTTTCAAATCCATCCCATCCAACACATCAATCATCTTATCAAGCTTCACAACCTGTGTCTCACAGCACCATGCCAAGGTTTGCCTCTGAACGAAGCTCTAATTTTCAAGCTTATGCGCCTCAATCATCCAACCGCGTGCCAGAAGATGTGCAACGGCTTTTATTTTGTTCATCGGTGGCAGAAGATGATGCGGCTTATGATGTGGAAGGTAAGCTAGACTTGGGGCAACCTTTGGCGCAAATCCATCAATGTTATGTGCTCTCGCAAACGGCAGATGGTATTGTGTTAATCGACCAACATGCTGCGCATGAGCGCATGACCTTTGAGAAATTAAAAGCGCAATTATCAGGTGGAAAGGTTGCTGCGCAACTGATGCTTACCCCTGAAAACCTAACTTTAGATGGTGAAAATTTAGCGTGGTTGCATGACAGCAAAGATGCCTTGGAAGCTTTTGCGGTGTCTGTGTCCATTCAAGATGATGAGTCAGTGCAAATCCATAGTATACCTGCGATGTTAAGCAGTGAACCACCTGCTGAACTGGTGGCAGAATTGATTGAATCGTGCGTGTTGCTGGGTATGCAAGCTGAAGCGGGAAATACGGGGCTAGGGCGCATTTTAGAGCGTTGGTTGGGCAACCGAGCTTGCAAAGGTTCCATCAAAGCAGGGCGCACCCTTAACCATGAGGAGCAAGTAAGCTTGCTGCGCGAAATGGAGAAAACACCCAATATCGCCCAATGCAATCACGGCAGACCCACGTATGTTCGCTTATCCTTAAATGATATGGATAAGCTTTTTGGAAGAAAAGAATAAGAAAAACTGAATTGCCTTCGTTTATCAAATCATGAGTATGCGCCGCGAATTGATGGATAAACGAGGCGAAATATGAACGAAACATGGGCGCAGGAAGTTGTAAGCTGGGAGTATTCTTCGGCAGCGACACCTGATTTAAAAGAAGTGCCGATTCAACCGTTTCCTGCATCCTTGCATGAGCAGGGCGAAACGCGAGTGATTGCCTTGGATTTATCCAAAGAATTGGAAACACCGTACCTCGCGACATCGCCCAATTTGCTTGCCAATTATATTCGCATCAATCCCAATGAACATATTCATACCCATGTGAATGCCACATCGGAAATCTTTTTCGTGATGCGTGGTAAGGGTTATACCGAAACCGAAACAGGTACGATTCAGTGGAAAGAGGGTGATTCGTTTACTTTGCCATGTAATGAAGGCGTGACCCACTTTGCTGAAGAAGATAGCGCATTGTATTGGACTCATGACGGTCCATTGTTGGAACACATGGGTGTGGTGCCGAGCAAACCCATGTTTAAACCTGCCTTTTACGATAAAGCATACATGATGGATGCCGTTGAGCGGATTCGTGAAGCCGCAATGAGCGAGAATCGCAATCGAGTGGGTATTATTTTGGGTAACCATGCCTCGGCAAAATCAAAAACAGTCACCCATACCATGTGGACATTATTTAACTTATTGCCCAAACAACAAATGCAAAAGCCGCATCGTCATCAGTCTGTGGCGCTTGATTTGGCAGTGAGTGCCGCTGAAAACACCTATACCTTGATTGGTAAAAAGATTGATGCTGATGGTAAAATCATTAACCCTGTGAAAGCGATGTGGGAGAAAAATACCGTGTTTGTCACGCCTCCGGGTTGGTGGCATTCGCATCACAATGAATCGGATACCGATGCTTATGTGTTTCCTGTGCAAGATGCAGGTTTGCACACTTATATGCGGACTTTAGACATTCAATTTGTTCATTAAATCATGCGTTTAGAGTAACCATATTGCTAAGCTCAATGGGTTGTTGAGCGATAGACAGTTTTTCAAATTGTTTAATGTTATTTAGTGTTGTGTCAGCAATATTTTGCAAGGCTTCTTTGGTGAAAAATCCTTGGTGTGAAGTAATCAACACATTAGGAAATGTCAGTAAACGTTCAAAGATGTCATCTTGGATAATGTCGCAAGAAAAGTCTTCAAAAAATAATTCGCTTTCTTGCTCATACACATCCAAACCCAAGTAACCCAAATGTTTGCTTTTGAGGCTGTGAATCACAGCTTGGGTGTCTAACAGTGCGCCACGGCTGGTATTAATCAGCATAGCTCCCTGTTTCATGCTTTGTAGTGCTTGTTTACCAATCATGTGATGGGTGTCTGGTGTAAGTGGGCAGTGCAGTGAAATCACATCGGATTGGGCAAATAAGTCAGCCAAGCTCTCATAATGAATACCCAAGGCATCACTATCAGGATGATGTTGCGGGTCATAAGCAACCACTTTCATACCCATGCCGCGCAAAAGCTTCGCAACCAACGCGCCAATGCGACCAGTGCCGATAATACCTGCTGTTCGCCCATGAAAATCAAAGCCAAGTAAACCATCGAGTGCAAAGTTTCCATCGCGTACACGGTTGTAGGCACGGTGTATTTTTCGGTTGAGTGAAAGCATCAAACCTAATGTATGTTCGGCGACAGCATAAGGTGAATACGCAGGCACACGCACCACTGTGATGCCAAATTCATGCGCTGCTTTGATGTCTACGTTGTTAAAGCCCGCACAACGCAAGGCAATCAACTGCACACCAGCCTGAGATAATCGCTTCATCACTTCACGGTCAGCGCACTCATTCACAAATAAACAGATAGCTTTTTCATCATTGATAAGGTCAACCGTGTCGATGTTTAACTTGGCATCAACAAAACGAATACCATGCTGAAAGTGCTGATTGGCTTGGGTAAAAAATTCTTTGTCATAAGCTTTGGCATTGTAGAATAAAATATGCATATCCAGCTCCTTAAATCACAAGCTCATGTTACGCTAAAACCACAGATGAAGGAAGTGTTGTTTAAAGCTTAATTTGCACCTTAGCCGCTGCATTTTTGGCTTTGGTTCTCGCTTCTTCAATGCTGTTGCCTCTCGCCAACATCACTGCCATACGCCGCTTTCCATGTACTTCAGGTTTCGCAAAGATACGCATTTGCGTGTCAGGTTCTGCCAAGGCTTGTTCCAAGTTAGCAAAGGATACGTGCGTGGAATCACCTTCCACCACGATGGGGCAAGATGCAGCAAAACCGTGTTGGGTGATGTTGGGAATGGGTAAACCAAGAATCGCGCGCACATGCAACGCAAACTCGGATAAATCTTGTGAAATCAATGTGACCAAACCTGTATCATGGGGTCTAGGGGAGACTTCGCTGAAAATCGCCTCATCACCTTTGATAAATAGCTCCACACCAAATAAACCGTAACCACCAAGTGCTTCAGTCACTTGGGCAGCGATATGTTTGGCTGCAGCCAATGCTTTGTCGCTCATGGCTTGGGGCTGCCATGATTCGCGGTAGTCGCCATCTTCTTGCAAGTGTCCGATGGGCAGGCAAAACGACGTGCCATCACGATGGCGAATGGTGAGAAGTGTAATTTCATAGTCAAAATCTACAAAACCTTCGACAATCACCTTGCCTTTGCCTGCTCTGCCGCCTTCTTGGGCATAATCCCATGCTTTTCGGATGTCTGCATCCGTTTTAATCACTGATTGCCCTTTGCCTGATGAACTCATGATGGGTTTGACCACGCATGGCTTGCCAATTTGGGCAACAGCAGTTTCAAAGGTTTCAAGTGTATCAGCAAATTGATAAGGGGAAGTGGTCAAATTCAAATCTTCGGCTGCCAAACGGCGAATGCCTTCACGGTTCATGGTCAGTTGTGTGGCGCGAGCAGTGGGAATCACAGTAAACCCTTCGCTTTCAAGCTCTGCAAGGGTGTCTGTGGCGATGGCTTCAACTTCGGGTACAATCAAATCAGGTTTTTCTTGTTCTATCAGCTCACGCAGGGCATTGCCATTGAGCATATTCACAATAAAGCTGCGGTGCGCAACTTGCATGGCAGGAGCGTTGGCATAGCTATCTACAGCAATGACTTCCACACCCAAGCGTTGTAATTCAATGGCAACTTCTTTGCCCAATTCGCCTGAGCCAAGCAGCATGACCTTGGTTGCTGTGGATGTTAATGCCGTGCCGATAGAAATACTCATAAGAAAACCTCGTGCGTAGAATAGTGATGAAGTTTAGCGGCTAGCCATGAAGAATCTATATATCTGCTTTAGGGTTATCCATACATGCAGTGATGATGTCGCCCAACATCTTAAATTCTTCCTCACGGCTAGAGCCTTTACGCCAAGCCAAACCAATTTGCCTGTGCATATTTTTGGGCAAGGGTAAAAGTTCGATATTGGAATCTTTAACCATGAGTGAATCTTTTGCCATATTCGGGATAAAGGTCACGCCCAAATCGCTGGCAACCATTTGCAGCAGCGTTTGCAGACTGGTCGCGGCAAAGCGGCTGATTTGCTCCACAGAACGCAAATGACAAGCTTCCAAAGCATGGTCGCGCAAGCAATGCCCGTCATCAAGTAATAATAAACTTTCCTTGGGTAAATGGTTGATGTTGAAAGACTTACCTTCATCCTTAAACCATTTGGAATGCTGATGATAAGCCAATAAAAATGGGTCATCAAATAGAGTTAAGGTTTGCGTACCTTGCAGCTCAAAGGGTAGGGCAATCAGCACCACATCTAATTTTCCTGCAAGCAATTGTTCATGCACGACATGCGTTTTATCTTCGCGCAAATAAAGCTGTAAGCCAGGGTGGGTTTGGGTGATTTGAGGTACGAATTTGGGCAAAACAAAAGGGGCAATACTTGGAATAACACCCAAGGTTAATTTGCCACTCAGCGGTGCATCTGCACCCAAAACGACATCCAATAATACATCCAACTCGGATAAACAAAGCCTAGCCTGATGCACCACGCTTAAACCCATATCGGTAAAAATGATTTGTTTATTGGTTCTGTCCACCAGCTGCACTTGCAACTTTTCTTCCAAGGCTTTGATGGCGGTGCTGAATGCAGATTGGGATATATGGCAGGCATTGGCTGCTCTGCCAAAATGCTTAAACTCATCCAATGCTATTAAACATTGTAGTTGTTTGGTGGTGGGGTAGCTGTTCATCATGCATATATTGTATTCTATCATTCATAAAATCAATGAATACCATCTAAACAATCAATTTTATCTGTATGTATGCCATGTTATACTTCGCAGCATAAAGAATGTGTATGCGCTTGGCATACAAATCAAGAAACAAGGAGTTAGATATGAAAAAGCTTATTTTATTGGCATCATTATCATTCTTGGGATTCGGCAACGCAGTTGCAGCTGATATTCCAGAAGGGATGGGCGTGTTGCCAACACAAGTGCCAGTGCCTGCGGATAATCCTATGAGTGCAGCCAAGGTTGAATTGGGTAAGAAGTTGTATTTTGAGCCTGCTATATCAAAAAGCGGGCATTTTTCCTGCAACTCATGCCATAATTTGGCAACGTGGGGTGTGGATAATCAGAAGTTTTCGATTGGTCATCAGTGGAACCATGGCGGACGCAATGCACCAACCGTGTTGAACTCAGGCTTTTGGAGCAAGCAATTCTGGGATGGTCGTGCACCATTGCTTGAAGACCAAGCCAAAGGACCACCACTCAACCCAGTTGAAATGGCAGCAGACAGTGAAGAAGCTGTGGTTAAGCGTTTGAAAGATGCGGGTTATTCGTCGTTGTTTGATGAAGTGTTTGGTAAACATTCATTAAACTACGACAATATGGCAAAAGCCATTGCAGCCTTTGAGCGCACCTTGCTTACACCCAACGCGCCCTTTGATAAATTTGTACAAGGCAAAGGCGATATTTCCAAAGCAGCCAAGCGTGGTATGCACAAAGTAGCTGATATTGGTTGTACTTCTTGTCACTCAGGGCCTTTGTTTACCAGCAACGAATTTGTTACTTTCAAATATGGCAAAGATGAAGGTTTGAAGTCGGTTACAGGCAAAGATGATGATGACCATGTATTCCGTGTGCAATCATGGCGTAATGTGGCGATGACTGCGCCTTATTTCCATGATGGCTCAGCAGCCACTCTGGAAGAAGCGGTTGCGACCATGGGCAGAGTGCAATTGGATGTTAAACTGTCCAAGAAAGATATTGCAGACATCGTGGCATTCTTGGAAACGTTAACGGGTGATGCGCCACAAGTGACGTTCCCAGTGTTGCCGCGCCCAACTGGAAAAGCATTGGACTTTAAAGACTAACTTACTGCGCACAAAACCAACTGTGTTGTGCGGTGCTCGCTTCCTCGATATATCATTCAATATACCTCGGTCGCTGTGCTCCGTACGCCTTGTTGATTTAGCGCTCGCTACAGTTTATTTTTATGAAATAGTCAAATTCAATAGACACCGTGTAAGTTTATCACTTGCACGGTGTTTTTGTTTGCGCATGATTAGCGCATGAGCCGCGTTCGACCCCAACGGGAAACCATAAAGACCACAGCAGCCAAAGCTGCACCCTTTCGTATTTTATTGTTTTCCTTACCCTTATGGGGTGGCAGTATTTTACTTATCTTTATGATGCCGATTACAGGTATTGTGAGTTCTTTGGTGATTGCAGGCTGTGTGTTTGTATTGCCTTTCAAAGCGCGTAAAGGTGAATGCCCAGAATGTGGCAAGCTAAAACTTTTCCCTTTTTCGGGATTTGGTAGTGCATGTAAAGGTTGCGGGCAAGATATTGTATTACGTGGTGAAGACATTCATTTGCTTGAACCACGAAGCAATACGCCTGTTTCAGGTTCAGGGCGTGGTAATCGCCCCAATCGGCGTTAGATTGGCGAAAATTTATTTCGAGGTTTAAATATCATGAGTTTAGAGCAAACATTAGCAACACGCAGCGGTGACAAATGCGAATTATGTGGCAGCACAGACGGTTTAACTGTGTATGAAGTGCCAAACAGCCTGACAGATGGCGCAGATGCAGCCGTTTTTGTCTGTGGTACATGCAACACGCAACTTAACGATGCGGATAATGTGGATGCCAATCACTGGCGTTGTTTGAATGACAGCATGTGGAGCGAAGTGGATGCCGTGAAAGTGGTCGCATTTCGTATGCTGAATCAACTCAAAGGCGAAGGCTGGCCGCAAGACCTATTGGATATGATGTATCTAGAAGATGATGTCAAAGCTTGGGCTGAAGCAGGTTTGGCAGATGAGAATGCATTGGTTCATCGTGATAGTAATGGCGTGGTTTTGGAAGCGGGTGACTCCGTCGTTTTAATCAAAGATTTAAAAGTTGCGGGTGGTGGTTTCACTGCCAAACGTGGCACACCTGTGCGTAATATTCGTTTGGTTTTGGATAATGAAGCGCACATCGAAGGTAAAGTGAACGGTCAAACCATTGTTATTCTTACCGAGTTCACCAAAAAGAATTAGGTTTGAAGCGCAGTTAAACAGTTTGTTAGGTTATCTACTTTCTTACAATTTAAGTATTCATATTTGGCGCTAAACCGCCACTTTGGACGACTGTTGTTATGATTTACTAACTTTGCTTTTTCTTTGAAGGTATCAACAGACATTCCATAGGCATATTTTATATCATAGTTGCCGTCAAAGACTATGTAGATAAGGTAATCAAAACTTTCATCAGAGACGTTTGAATCTGAAATGTATGTCTTTGGTATATATCCTTTAGTTCGTGCAACACGCCCTTTCACTTCGATTTTTTTATTTTCAAATGTAACTACATCACAACCTGGAGTCCCATCAGAAGTTTTTTGGGAATTAGGATATAATTTCAAAACCAAATATTCAGCATATTGACCAACAGGGTCAGTCTGATTTGTTGCAACCTTTAGTGTTATCATGTGCTGCTTAATCGTCTCGAAGACCTGTAAGAGCTCTTTTGGAGAAGAAATGTTTTTGATTATTTCACTGATGTTTTCGCTCACGTTTTTTAGCCTCTATTCCTCATTAGCTTAGCCTGTGTTGACTTATAAGTTATATTTAAGCCAATTATTATAACTTTCACTAGCCTCTGCATTTAAAGTGATAATTTCAGGTGTGTCGTAGGCATGATTGGCTTCTAACCAAACCACAACCTTATCTTTGAGCGCTGCTGTTGTTTTGATGCTTAGATAATACTCGGCTTCTTGGCAAAGCTTACCTTCCCACATATACACCGACTCACCTTGGGCTGATATTTGCACACAAGCGGCAAGCTTGGCTTGCACCAAAGCTTTGGCGATTGCTTGCGCTTTGCTTTTATCATCTATGCTGGTGAGTATGATATTCATTGTGTTACACGGTTCATAAGGCTTGTTTGATGTTATCCATTCGCGCTTGATTTACACCAAAATCCTTGCGTCCAATACGTGATGCAGAGCGAATATGAATGAGGTGAGATGCTTCATCAAACCTAAGCTCCACATCATCCACATAATGCATGACAGGTGTGCTAAAGATGTAGTGTTTATAGTCGCCATTATCAGTTATCACTTCGCCGCCTTGGGCTTGAATCACAGATTGAAGCTTATCCCACATGGCTTTATCACCTTGAATGGGTGCAGTGTAATGCACATCATCACCTTGGGTATGCGCTTCGCTGCAAAGGCAGTTGGGTGATTCAGGGCAGGGGCGAAGTACGCCATCATGTAAACCCAAGTTATCGGGCATTTTTTGTGATAACACTGCCATCACGATATAGGCAACAAGCCCAAGTGCTACCAATGCAGTCACAACAAACAAAACTGTTTTCATATATTCAATCCCCCAAGCAATCGTTCTCTATCTTTTTTTGGTAGCTTAGCCACAATCAGCGCATAAGAATCATCAATCATTTTGTGTATTAAACCTATGGGCGCATCATCATCCAACGTCACAGAATTCCAATGCTCTTTATTCATGTGATAAGCGGGTGTGACAGCTTCAAACATTTGTCGATAAATAATGGCTTCATCAGGGTAGCACTTGAGGTTGATGCCAATGCTTCCCATGAGTGCAAACATCTTGTTTTTCACTTTATACACCGCCACATCCTCACCAAAAGGATAGCTCTTTTCAGCGCCTTTTTTGGCAAGCACATAAGCCTCAACATCAGGGTCGGGTTGAAATAACATAGGTGATAGCATTCCATAAACGCATTCAAATGACTAGTGTTGCCCCATGACCACCATTCGTTTTAACAAACCTTTTAATGTTTTATGCCAATTCAGTCCACAAGATAATAAAGAGACTTTAGCCGACTATATCAAGCTCAAGGATGTGTATGCCGCAGGGCGATTGGATAAGGACAGTGAGGGTTTGTTGTTGCTCACTGATGATGGCAAGCTGCAAGACAAAATTGCGCATCCCAAACATGGAAAAAGCAAAGTGTATTGGGTGCAAGTGGACGGTGACATCACCGATGAAGCGGTTGAACAATTAAGGCGTGGTGCCGTGCTTAAAGATGGTCAAACCAAACCTGCCAAGGCTGAAAAAATGGGTGAACCCAAAGATTTATGGGAACGCAATCCACCAGTGCGTTTTCGCGCAAATATCCCAACATCATGGTTAAGGCTTGAAATATCCGAAGGTAAAAATCGACAGGTTCGCCGCATGACGGCAGCCGTTGGTTTTCCTACACTACGCTTGATTCGTTATGCGATTGGTGACATCACTTTGGATGGTCTTGATGTGGGCGAATATCAAACCTTGGACGCACGCCAACTGAAATTTTAATCGACATCAGGCCATGGGCTGTTTGATTTTTTCTTTGGTTCTTCTTTGCTTACGCCATTCTTTTCATCCAACATGTCTTTGTATAAATACTCAACCTTGGTTCGTGCCCACGGCGTTTTGCGCAGGAATGCCAAGCTTGATTTGATGGACGGATTCATATTAAAGCAGCGTATTTTGACATAAATGCCCATTTCACCCCAGCCATAGAATGAAACCAGCTCTTCCAACATCATTTTTAGGGTTACGCCGTGCAAAGGGTCAGTGTTCTTGTGTTCTGTCATGCGCTCAGTCTTATGGTTTAAGGCTATGATTTCAATGATTGTCGGCTAAGCTCGCGATATGTGCGATGAAAGCTTAGACATATTATATCAGGATGAACACTTGGTTGCGGTGAATAAACCTTCGGGTTTGTTGGTGCATCGCTCCATGATTGATAAACATGAAACGCGCTTTGCCCTACAAATGGTGCGTAATCAAGTGGGGCAACATGTGTACCCTGTGCATCGCTTGGATAAACCGACATCGGGTGTGCTCCTTTTTGCTTTGAATCCTGACATTGCCAAACAAGTGGGTGAGCAGTTTGCAGCGCACACCATTGAAAAGACTTACCTTGCCGTGGTACGTGGTTTTACCGATGAAAGCGGCATCATTGATTATGCGCTTAAAGAAGAGTTGGATAAAAAGAGCGATAAACAAGCCAAGCAGGATAAAGCACCGCAAGATGCGGTCACGCATTATAAGCGGCTTGCCACAGTTGAATTGGATGAGCCAGTAGGGCGGTATAAGACTTCAAGGTATAGTCTGGTTCGTGTAATGCCGAAAACAGGGCGCAAACATCAACTACGGCGACATCTTAAACATATATTTCATCCCATTGTGGGCGACACCACGCATGGTGATGGCAAACATAATCAGATGTTTCGAGATAAGATGAATTGTCATCGCTTGCTGCTGACTGCAACATCTCTAAGCTTTGAGCATCCTGTATCCCAAGAAAGAATAAACATTGAAGCGGGTTTGGATGATGTTTTTACAAGCGTGCTTCAGCATTTGCATTGGTCGGATAAGGTTTAAGGAGACACACACATGGCACGAGCATTAAAAATTTTTATGCGCGGCAAAAGCATCACCCAATTGCAATCGGTGTTGCAGCGTATGGGTTATGAGATTAAAGACCAAAAGGCATTGTTTGGTGTGGATACCCGCGATGCGGTCAAAAGCTTTCAAAAGCAGCAGGGTTTAAAACCGACAGGTATTGTGGATGAGGCATTGATGAAACAAATGTCAGGCGGTGCGCCAGCTCCTTCGGAAGATGAAAAACCCAGTAAAAGTAAGATGATGCCGACCAATCAAAAAGAGTTGGATGCTTTGGTCCGCCTTTTGATTACCAAAGGTGTGTTTAGCCAAGAAGAGTGGGATAAAGAAAAGAAAAAAGTCACACCGAGCAGCTTGATTTAAATATGCTTAGACCCGCCTTTACGCAACAACTTGCTGACCATTTATTGTCAGGGGAGTCTGTCAATTTGCATGCTCCACATGGGCGAGGACGGCGGCAAACATTGGAAGATTTATTGTCCTTGATTTCCGATGTTCAAGTGCAGAAAATCGACCTGAAACGTGAGCAGAATAAATGGGGATATTGGCTCAAAAAAACTTTAACATTGTCGGGGCAAGTGATTGTTATCCTTCATAATATTGAACACATGACAAGCCATCAAAGAGAAGCCTTTAATGATTTAAAACAGTTCACCGTGTTGAGTGTGTCTGAACAGGTTATGAATGACCCAAACATGCTTGAAATCGAAATCCCAAAGATAACCTAAAGATATGTATGTATTCCGTTCATCACCTCGTCATACCCACGCAGGTGGGTATCCACCAACACTGATGTCTCCATGGATACCCAATCAAGTTGGGTATGACGTACTTCGTTGTGTACTTTGACCAAACAACGTAAAATTATTCACGTCGATATGGATGCTTTTTTCGCATCCGTTGAGCAGCGGGATAACCCTGAATACCGTGGTAAACCATTGATTGTAGGCGGCAAACCCAATTCAAGGGGTGTGGTGGCGGCGTGCAGCTATGAAGCGCGTAAGTTTGGCATTCATTCTGCTATGCCATGCTCGCAAGCCTATCGCCTTTGCCCGCAAGCCATCTTTGTGCCTGTGCGTTTTGAAGCGTACCGAGAGGCATCGGCAAAGATTCGTGAGGTGTTTTGGCGTTATGCTGCCCAAGTTGAACCCTTATCCTTGGACGAAGCCTATTTAGACGTGAGCTACACCGCCGCATTTGATGGTATCGCCACCAAGATTGCCCAAGCCATCAAACATGAGATTAAGCAGGAAACAGGTTTAACCGCATCGGCAGGCGTGTCCTACAACAAATTCTTAGCCAAAGTCGCATCGGATATGGATAAACCCGATGGTTTATATGTCATCACACCCAAGCAGGGCGCAGCTTTTGTGCAAGCCTTAGCCATTGAGAAGTTCTATGGTGTTGGCCCTGCCACAGCCAAAAAGATGAAAGCCTTGGACATATACACAGGTGCAGACCTCAAAACATGGTCATTACCCGACTTGCAAGCCCATTTCGGCAAGTCCGCCGCCTATTACTTCAACATCGCCAGAGGCATAGATGAAAGAGCAGTCAAAAGCTTTAGAGAACGCAAATCGCTGGGCAAAGAAACCACATTTGCCCAAGATATTAAGGATGTGGATGTGTTGCTTGGTCATTTCAAAGCATTGGTGGTGCAAGTGTTTCAAGGCTTGGACAAACACGAGCTGCAAGGCAAAACCATCACCATCAAAGTAAAATATGCCGATTTTAAGCAGGTCACACGCAGTAAAACAGAGCCAAACATGATCAATCAAAGCCAAGCCTTAACACTTATCCCCAAACTGTTGGCAGATACCCAAGCAGGTATCAAACCTGTACGGCTTGTTGGGTTTACGGTGAGCGGGCTTGAGAACCAAGAAAAAAAAGATGCGAAGATGCAGTTGGGCTTAAATTTAGATTAAACCTGTCATACCCATGCCATATTGATAAATCAGACTAAAGCATAGCGATATGTGAGGTATGAAGATGTTAAATGTTGATGAAATGATTGAAGAGCGTTTCCCTAAGTTTGAACAAAATACATCCATGGTTAAGCGACCGATTCTCGCAGCGCTTAGAATGCTGTTTCACGAACGGGAACAGCAGAAGTTTGAAAATGAATACCCACACCTTCAAGGCTTAGACTTTGTTGAGCAAGTTCTCGAATACTTTGACTTTGGTTATGCGGTGCAACCCCGTGAGCTGGAACGGATACCAAGCTCTGGGCGAGTTGTGATTGTTGCCAATCACCCGATTGGTACATTGGATGCGTTTGTGTTGTTTCAACTGGTAGCGCAGGTGCGCAATGATGTGAAAGCGGTTGCTAATCAGGTGTTGTCCAGCATCAAACCTTTAGAACCCCTGCTTTTGCCCGTAGATAATATGGGAGGTAAAAGTACGCGAGAACAACTCAAAGCCGTGTATCAACATTTGGAAGATGAAGGTGTAGTGATTATTTTTCCTGCAGGTGAGGTGTCGCGGTTATCGGCAACAGGTATCCGTGATGGCAAATGGCATAGTGGTTTTCTGCGTATTGCCAACGCAACCCGATCGCCTATTTTACCTATTCATGTTAATGGACGAAACTCCATGTTTTTTTATACCTTGTCACTGGTTGCTAAACCGCTTTCAACCCTTTGGTTGATACGTGAGATGTTTAAACAAGCCAAGCGTTCGGTGAGTGTAAGCATTGGTGAAATTGTCCCATTTGACAGCTATCAAGATGTAAAATTGCCCTTGCAGGCACGGGTAAGACTGTTTCAAAAACACTTATACCGTATAGCCAAACGAAAGCCTGGTATGTATGCCACGATTAAACCCATTGCACACCCCGAACCCAGACAAAGACTACGCCTAGAAATTCAAGATTGTGAAATACTGGGTGAAACCAAGGACGGGAAAAGTATTTATTTAGCACCTTATCAAGCTGATAGTAGCTTGATGCGTGAGATAGGGCGCTTGCGGGAAATTGCTTTTAGAGCCGCAGGAGAGGGCAGTGGTTTACGCCGTGATGTGGATAGTTTCGACCCACAATGTTTTCAGCTTGTGTTGTGGGATGATGCTGATTTGGAGATTGTTGGCGCATATCGCATGTGTGCGACAGCAAAAGTGAAGCAAGATGGTGGTAAACTTTACAGCGAAACATTATTTCAATTTGATGAAGCCATGGATGAAATGATGCAACAAGGTTTGGAGTTGGGACGCAGCTTTGTGCAGCCTAAATATTGGGGTAAGCGCAGCTTAGATTATTTATGGTATGGTATTGGTGCGTTTATTCGCAAGAATCCTGAGTTCCGCTATCTGTTTGGTCCTGTGTCGATTAGTGATAACTACCCAGCAGCAGCCAAGGATTTACTGGTCTATTTTTACAGCCTTTATTTTGGTGACAATGATAACAAAGCTAGAGCATTGCTGCCATACCGTTTACATGAAGAACGCAAAGAAGAGCTTGCAGCATTTTTTAGTGGTGAAAACTACAAAGAAGATTTTAAGGTGCTCAAAAGCAGCTTGAAATACTTGGGTTGTGCTGTGCCAACGTTGTATAAGCAATACCCTGATATTTGTGAGCCTGAAGGTGTGTCTTTTTTAGATTTTAATATCGACCCTGATTTTTCCAATTGTGTAGATGGTCTGGTGATGATTGACCTACAGCAACTCAAAGAAAAAACACGCAAACGGTATATTGAAGTTGAGCAGGAGCCTAAGCAAGGCTGAACTATTGAAGTTGGCTTAAGATGTTCTCGGCATCGTTATAATCAATAGCAATAGGTTTGAATTGACCATTTTCTTCTAACACAAGGCTTGGGAAGCTATACACACCTAAGCTTTGGTTCTTTTGGATGTTGTCTAACAGGGTTTGTTGGGTGGTGGGGTTGTTGAGTGTTTGTGCGAACAGGGATGTATCCAAACCAATGGATGCTGCGCAATCAATTAACATATCATCATCCGATGGGTTTAAGGCATGCAGATAATACGCCTGTTGAATGGCGAGTATCATGGCATCTTCTTTGTCGGGGTTGATGGCTTTGGCAGCGAGTACAGCGCGGCAGGCAGGGTATGTGGAGCGGCGGGGTGTGCTGTTTGCCCAAAAATCGAAGTTGAATTGGGTGTTGGGAACTTTGGCTTGAATGGTGCGCCAATGGTGTTGAATCATGGTTTGTGTGGCAACATCCATGGGTTCGCTTGAGTCAGGGGCAAGGCCTCCCACCAAATATTGCACGTCTATATCATCAGGCAGTTTGTTTAAAAGTTCGGTGAACACGGGGCGAAATGCCCAACACCATGAACACATGGGGTCGTGGATGTAGTATAAGGTTGCCATTATTCTATGCCGTCATACCCGCGTAGGCGGGTATCCACCAAGGTATCAGTGTAAATGGATGAATCTCTCTTACGGTCGTTGCTTCGCTCCCGCCTTCGCGGGAATGACGAACGTTTGAAGTTCATCAAAGCGTCATCTTCACATCAGGGTGAGCATTGAGTTCACTGTAAATCTTATCCAACTGCTCGCGGCTTTCAGCAGTGAACGCAATGGTCAGCGCCAAGTATTTACCCGTTTTACTGGGTTTGGATGACACTGCACCTTCTCCAAGCTTGGGCACATGTTTACGCACAATCATCACGATGTCGTTTTCAAAACTATCATTATTCGTACCCATCACTTTGAGCGGGAAATGGCATGGAAATTCCATACATAATTCAGCATTGGGTTCTTGTTCTACACTCATGATTTATACCTTTCTTTGGGTCAAAGCCCGTTTGATGTCGTTAATCGCTTTGGTGGGGTTGAGCTCTTTAGGGCAAGCTTCCATACAATTCATGATTTGATGGCAGCGATAAAGTTTGAAGGAGTCTTCCAACATGTCCAATCGTTCACCAGCGGCATCATCTCGTGAATCTTTGAGCCAACGGTTGGCTTGAAGCAGGGCAGCAGGGCCTAAAAATTTATCACCATTCCACCACCATGATGGGCAAGACGTGGTGCAGCAGCCGCAAAGGATACATTCGTAGCTGCCATCCAATTCTGCGCGTTCTGCGGGGCTTTGTAGGCGTTCATTTTCAGGTTTGGGCGTGTTGGACTGCAACCAAGGCTTGATTTGTTTGTATTGGTCGAAGAAATGCTCCATATCGACCACCAAATCACGGGTGACAGGCATATTCGGCAATGGGCGCACTTTGATGGGCTGCTTCAAACCTTCAATGGCGGTGATACACCCCAAACCGTTTACACCATTGATATTTAAGCCATCTGAACCACACACACCTTCGCCGCAAGAACGGCGGTAAGTGAGCGAACCATCCAAATGCCATTTGATATAATTGAGCGCATCCAAAAGCTTCATGCCTGGTTTTTCCACAGGCACTTCAAAGCTTTGCATCAATGGTTTGTCGTCAACTTCAGGGTTGTAGCGGTAGATTTCGAGTTTCACTTTTTTACTCATGATGGTAACCCCAACGCGACAGCACATGGATTCCCGCCTTCGCGGGAATGACGAAATAAATCAAAGAAAAAGACGATGGTGCGCATTAGTAAACTCGCTTCTTAGGCGGAAAACTTTCAACCGTCATGGGAATCGTTCGCACAGGTTTATAATCCACGCTGACTTTACCATCTTTAATCACAGCCAAGGAATGTTTCATCCAGTTTTTATCATCGCGCTCAGGGTAATCATCTCTGGCATGTGCGCCTCTTGATTCTTTGCGGTTGGCAGCACTTGCAGCCGTGGCTCTGGCAAGGCTCATCAAGTTTTCCAACTCCAAGGCTTCAATCAGTTCGGTGTTAAACACACGGTTTTTATCTTGAATTTGTGCGTTAGCCAAGTTCGCTGCTACTTTTTCAATCGCGCTCACACCTTCTTGCATCACATCTTCAGTGCGATACACACTGAAATGGGTTTGCATGGTGGTTTGCATGGTGTCGCGCACTTCGGCAATGCCAACATCTGCTTTGTTGGCGCTATCTAACCAACGCTCAACCCTTGCCACACCTGCTTGCCATGCGTCTGGGCTGATGGTTTTGTGATAACGATGTTCGCTTAGCCATTTCATCACTCTTAAACCACATGCTCTGCCAAAGACCACGATTTCAAGCAATGAATTACCACCCAAGCGGTTGGCTCCATGCACGGATGTGCAAGCGGCTTCACCAATGGCGAATAAACCATGTACTTTATCTTCTTCATTGTCGCCTGATGGTTTGACCACTTCGGTATGTCGATTGGTCGGGATGCCGCCCATGGTATAATGGGCAGTGGGTTGGACAGGAATGGGTTCTTTGGTGCAGTCCACGCCTGCAAATCGAAGGGCTAATTCATGGATATTGGGAAGTTTATCCAGAATCATATCTGCACCCAAATGGTCAACTTTGAGTAAAATATGGTCTTTATGCTCGCCACACCCTCTGCCTTCACGGATTTCCACAGCAATAGCGCGGCTCACCACATCGCGGCTGGCTAAATCCTTGGCCGTGGGTGCATAACGCTCCATAAAGCGTTCACCTTCGCTGTTGAGCAAATAACCACCTTCACCACGCACCGCTTCAGAAATCAGCGGACCAACATGGGCAATACCTGTGGGGTGAAATTGGAAGAACTCCATGTCTTCAATCGGAAGCCCTGCATCAAGGCATAATGCACCGCCATCACCTGTGCAAATATGGGCGTTGGTGGTGGTTTTGAAGATACGACCTGCGCCACCCGTTGCCAAAATCACGGCTTTGGCTTGAAACAAATGATATTCGCCTTTGCCAATATCCCATGCCATCACGCCATGACATGCTTCATCTTCCATAATCAAGTTCAGCGCAAAAAATTCTTCGTAAAAATGTGTACCAGCTTTGATGTTTTGCTGATACATGGTGTGTAAAATGGCATGACCTGTTCTGTCTGCGGCAGCGCATGTGCGCTTGGCTTGCCCACCTTCGCCAAACTCACGCGATTGCCCGCCAAATGCCCGCTGATAAATCTTGCCATCATCATTACGCGAGAAAGGTACACCCTGATGTTCCAACTCTTTGACCAATTGCGGTGCAGCGCGGCACATATATTCAATCGCATCTTGGTCGCCCAAATAATCCGAGCCTTTGACCGTGTCATACATATGCCAATGCCAGTGGTCAGATGTGATATTACCTAGGGCTGCATTCATCCCACCTTGGGCTGCGACCGTATGTGAGCGCGTGGGCAACACTTTGGACACCACAGCCACCCGATAACCCGCTTCGGCAAGTTGCAAGGCGCAGCGCATACCCGCACCACCTGCACCAATAATCACCACATCATGGTGATGATGCTCAACCTTGTCGGTAGATAAATATGCCATTATTTGCCTCCGCAGGGGATACAACCCCAAGTGTAGGTGAGTTCTGCCCAAATGTGATAACTCATATACGCTGCAAAACCGGCCAACAGCAACAAGAGTATGTTTAAGACGATAACCCTTGCGGCGGTGGTATGCACATAATCTTCGATGATGACTCTTAGACCTGTCCACACATGGGTGAGCAGGGCAAATGAAAACAAGATGCTTGCCGCTTTGCTGATGGGGTGGGTGAGCCATGTGTTGAGTTGGTTAAAACTGATATTGCCATTGTAGGTGAGCAATAAAACACCCATCAATACGGGTATGCTGAACAATAAAACCACCGCACTGATGCGCTGCCAATACCAGTCGTGGAATCCTGTGTGGGCTGTGCCTAAGTCTTTATGTTTCATATTTTAATCGCCAAAACAAGTGCAAAGAGTATGGTGCTAAAGACCACGATTTTTGCCGATAGTTTCATGGCTTCTCTGGAATCGGTTTTACCGATGTCGAGCAGTAAAAAACGAATACCATTTGCCATGTGATAAAATAGAGCCACGCATGTTAGCCATAAAATCAGTGTACCAAAGCTGCTTTGCAGCCAATGCAGACCAAAAGCATAGGTTATTTTGCCATGTGCCATGCTTAAAAGCAGCCAAAATAGCGCAGGGATGGTGAACACCAAAAATATACCACTAGCACGGTGGGCAATGCTGGCAAACATGGTTAAGCGCCATTTGTAGATGCTTAATCGCGGACTTAATGGTGGTTGCTTCATCTCTTGGCTCATAGAAAACTCATCATACGACTAAGTCGAAAAAACCACAAGGGGATTACAAAACCTTTGTCATATCCAACTTGATTGGGTATCCAGTTTGTTTGAGTCACTGGATTCCGCATCAAGTACGGAATGACGATGTGGAATAGTAAGGTTAAATGGTTTTGCACAACCGTTGCAATTCTTCCAAATGATTGGGGAAGAAGTGACCTGCGTCTTCATCTTCATAAAATTGAACATGTGGCAGCTTTGCAACAAAGGTTTTGACTTGCTCAAAGGGTACAATCTCATCATTAGTGCCTTGGATGATGGTCAGCGGGCGGGTATCACCCAACATGAAATCAAATGACCATAGGTTGACCGCAGGGGCAACGGCGAGCATTTTTTCAATGCGCTTGTCATGCCTTGCAGCTTTAAGCCCTGCATACGTGCCAAATGAGAAACCTGCCAAATATAATGGGCTGTTGGGGTGATTGACTTCGAGCCAATCAATCATCGCCGTCACATCATCGGCTTCGCCCACGCCTTCATCCCACTCACCTTCACTTTTTTCAACACCTCTGAAATTAAAGCGCAACACTGAAAAACCAAGCTCTTCAAAAGCTCTAGCCATCCAATACACCACTTTATTACGCATGGTTCCGCCATACACAGGATGCGGGTGACAGACTACAATCGCAGGTTTGCCAGCAGTACCTTGATGGTACAAAGCTTCAAGTTTACCTGTTGGCCCATCCAATATCATTTTTTCAGGGTGATGACTACTCATGCTTTTTTCTCACAGGTTCCCGTATTCTTCTTCATCAAAACCCACGATGATTTTGTCGCCTACATCCAATACGGGGCGTTTAATCATGGATGGATAGACAGCCATCAACTGAATGGCTTTGCTTTGATTGATGCCGTCTTTGTCGTCTGCGCTTAGTTTGCGCCATGTTGTACCGCGTTGGTTTAACAAGGTTTTCCAGCCGACTTGGCTGCACCATGTTTCCAATGTTTTTTCATCAATGCCGTCTTTTTTGTAGTTGTGAAATACAAATTCAATGCCTTTGGCAGTCAATGCATCTTTGGCTTTTTTGATGGTATTGCAGTTGGGTATGCCATACATAGTTATCATTTTTCTATCCTCACGAATCTTGCATTTATATCTGTATCATCCAGTTCAATGTAGATGTGAACGGTATGCTGGGGTAATAATTCAGGGGCGCGCTCGCTCCATTCAATCAGTGTGACCCAAGGCGCTGTAAAAAACTCATCCACACCAAGGTTTGCCACATCAAAACTATCTTCTAAGCGATACCAGTCCATGTGCGCAACTTTTAATCCGTTGGCAGCATCATACTCCTGAATAATGGCAAAAGTAGGGCTGGGAAGTGCTTCATCGGTGACACCAAGCGCACGCATCATGGCTCTTGCCAAAAAGCTTTTGCCAGCACCCAAATCACCATGCAGGGCAAAACAATCACCTGCTTGGCACTTTTCTGCCAAACCTTGCGCGAGTTTAACCATGTCTTCTTCATTTTTGATGGTTATCAAAAGAATAAATCCTTGGGGTAGTTGTTGGTGGCTAATACTTTATCCCAACTGCGGCGCACAGGGTAGTTCTTGCGATACGATGAAAACCA
>CAMZLG010000075.1 GCA_947311495.1 uncultured Zetaproteobacteria bacterium | reverse complement strand
CTTTGATTTGGTCACGATTGCATTTGGTATTCGTAATTTTGTGGATGTACCTGCGGGTTTGGCAGAGTTTTACCGTGTGCTTAAACCCGGCGGACAATTCATGTGCCTTGAATTTTCCAAACCTGTGATTCCATTGCTGGACACCGTGTATGATGCTTACTCGTTCAACGTGATTCCAGCTATGGGTGAAATGATTACGGGCGATAGAGATTCATATCAATATTTGGTGGAGTCGATTCGCCGTTTCCCCGACCAGAAACGCTTTGAGAAATGGATAAAAGGCGCAGGTTTTTCGCTGGTACGCCATGATAATATGACAGGTGGCGTTGTTGCCATGCACCGAGGTTATAAAGTATGAGCGTAATGTTTTTACCACTTCGTTTGATTCCTGTGTCCGTGCAGTGCGTGGTGTTAAGCTCAGTGTTACAACTGTTTTTTCAGGACAATGAAGCATTAGAAAATACGTTAGACAGTTTGGAAGGCAAAGTATTTCGCGTGTATATTAAAGATACAGGTGCGGTGTTATTTATTGGGTTTAAAGCGGGTTCGTTGTGGGTTCACCCTTCAAGCAAACAACGCCCTGATGTTAAAATTGAATCCACAACCACAGGTTTTGCACGACTAAGTTTTGCCAAAGAAGACCCTGATAGTTTGGTGATGCAAAAAGTATTAAAATTGTCAGGCGATTCGGAATCCATGCTTTTGTTCCAAAAACTATTACAACAACTCGACTTGGATTGGGAAGTTGAATTACGCCGTGCATTTGGTGATTTTTTTGGACGCAAGGTTGCGAAAGCCGCCTATGCCTTGGTGGATGCCGAGAAAAAAATGCGTGAATCATCCAGCCAACTGGTTGAGCAAGTGCTTAAAGCCATGGACACACCATCCGAAAAGCGTTTCCAATTGTGGCAAGCTGGTGTGGAATCGGTATCACGCAAAGCCAGCAAACTTGAACGCAAGTTGGATAAATTGGAACGTGCGGCAACTCAAGTGAAAGCATGAGATTTAAAAGCCTTCGCCGCAATATAAGGCTTCTGTATATCATTCATGTCTTGGCAACGCATGGTTTGGCAGCCATGGCAGTACGCCTTCGACTATTCACACCATACATTTGGTTGCTCAGTTTATTTAGCCGAGATTACAAACCCAAAGAATTGGGTGTACAGATTCGTTTGGCTTTGGAGCGTTTGGGCCCAAGCTTTATCAAGTTTGGGCAAATGTTGTCCACGCGTGTGGATTTGCTGCCGTTGGATGTGGCTCTGGAGCTTAAAAAGCTTCAAGATAATGTGCCGCCTGAACCCTTTCATGTTGTGCAACATTTATTAAACAAAGCGTATAAATGTGAAGCGGTTGGTAAAGAGGGGGTGTTCTCAAGTTTGGATGAAGCACCCATTGCAGCGGCATCCATTGCCCAAGTCCATTTTGCAACCTTGCATGATGGTCAAGAGGTGGCAGTAAAAATACGCCGCCCCAATATCGACCGTATGATTGAAGCGGACTTGGCAATTTTGCGCATGTTGGCATCGTTGTTTGACCGCTATTTTCCAGAGTATGAACGCCTTAAAGCTCCAAGGGTTGTTGAAGAATTTGCGGTGACCATTTTGGGCGAGTTAAACCTTCGCTCAGAAGCTGCACATGCCAGCCGTTTTGCAGACCAGTTGGCGGACTCAGAAGGGGTGGGTGTACCTGCAGTATTTTGGGACTTTACGAATCAAGATGTGTTGGTGACCGAGCGTATTCATGGTGTGCCGATTGATGAGCGTGACGCATTGATTGCAGCTGGGTTTGACCCATTAACCTTATGCAAGAATCTGCAAAACATGTTTTTCCACATGGTATTTGTGCATGGTTATTTTCATGCTGATTTGCATCCAGGAAATATCTTTGTCACTGATAAGGGTGAAATACGCCTTGTTGATTTTGGTATTGTTGGGCGGCTTGAAATGCAAAGCAGAGTATATCTTGCAGATATGATGTTGGCTTTTCTCAAGCAAGATTATAAACGTGCAGCAGAAGTGCATATTGAAGCGGGTTATGTGCCCTATGATACGGATGTATCGGCTTTTGAAGATGCTTTGAGAGAAATTGCAGTGCCGATTTTTAACCGCCCACTTAAAGATATTTCCATTGCCGAGCTTCTCTTTTATTTATTTGCAGTCACGGAACGTTTTCAAATGGAAACCCAGCCTCAGCTTCTATTATTGCAGAAAAGTATGGTGGTGATTGAAGGGGTGACTCGAGAGCTTTATCCTGACATTAATATTTGGGAGCTTGCCAAACCGTTGATTTCAAAATGGGCAATCGAACACCTTGGTCCCAAGGGGAAAACGCAACGATTGGTCAAAGATGTGCAACATTCACTGCATGCTTGGATGAATCTCCCCCAAGATATTAACGCCCACCTTGGCAAAATTGAACAGCAATTGACGCAGCGCAAATCGCATCATATGGCTTTGGCACTACTGCCAACCGCACTTATGGTTGTAGGTGCAGCTATAGCGGGTCTTTTTTGGTCTGCACCATCGTATGTTTGGCTTATAGGTTCGGGTGTAACAACACTGGGTATTTGGCTACAATTTAAGCGTTAAGATATTTATTTCGAAGGTGAAAGCATTGTGTTTGGGTCAAGTAATGCGTCCAACTTATCTTGCGGCATAAGCTTTTCTTCTACGCAAATATCACGAACCGTTTTACCTTCTTTAACCGCTCTTTTTGCAATATCCGATGCTTTGTCATAACCAATCACGGGGGCAAGCGACGTGACCATACTCATGCTCCATGCAATCTGTTGTTCGCATTTATCCGCATTGGCTTGAAGCCCTGCAATACATTTGTCGGCAAACATGATGGATGCATTGGCTAGGATTTCTTCAGACTGCAAAAGATTGTGTGCAATTACGGGTAGCATGACATTCAAATCCAACAAACCTGAAGCACCACCAAAAGTGATGGCTGCATCATTGCCAATCACTTGAGCGCATACTTGCGCCATGGATTCAGCAATCACTGGGTTTACTTTGCCAGGCATAATGGATGAGCCAGGTTGTACAGCAGGCACAGATATTTCAGCCAAACCACAACGCGGACCCATGTTTAATAAGCGCACATCATTGGCGATTTTAACCAAAGATGCTGCAACCGTTTTGAGCGCACCTGAGAGTTCAACCGCAGCATCTTGCGCGGCTTGGGCTTCGAAATGGTTGGCGGCTTCGGTGAAGGGAATGTCATAGACTTTTGATAATTCATTCGCCATACGACTGCCAAATTCAGGGTGTGTATTCAATCCTGTACCAACGGCAGTACCGCCTTGGGCAAGTTCGGTGATGCGCGGTAGGCAGCTTTCTAAGCGTTGAATACTCAGTTCAACCTGTCTTGCCCACGCAGATATTTCTTGCCCCAAGGTGATGGGTGTTGCATCCATCAAATGGGTGCGTCCAATTTTAATGACATCATTTGTTTCTTCGGCTTTGCTTTGCAACACAGCGTGTAGATGTTGGAGGGCTGGGATAAGCTGATGCACCAACACGTCACTGGCCGCAATATGGATGGCTGTGGGAATCACATCATTGGAAGATTGCCCCATATTCACATCATCATTGGGATGAATGCTCGCTGAATTTTGTTGATTACAAATAAAAGCAATGACTTCATTGGCATTCATATTGGTGGATGTGCCAGACCCTGTTTGAAAAATATCCAAGACAAATTGATTGTCATATTCACCACTTGCGACGGCTTGGGCTGCATGTTGGATGTGCTCAGCTTTATCGGATTCTAACTTGCCAAGGGTTTGGTTCACGGATGCCGCTGCTGCTTTGATGTTGCCCAGCGCCTTGATAAATACGCGTGAAAAGCGCAGATTTGAAACAGGGAAATTCTCTACTGCCCGCGCAGTGCTCGCGCCATACATGGCAGATTGGGGCACTTGCATGTCACCCATTGAATCATGTTCAGTACGTGTGGGTTGCTTATCGCTCATAGCGAACTCCTTTAATCATTGCGTTTTAAAGCCAGCATGGTGATGTCATCATCACGGGTGTGAAACCCTTTTTCATCCAAACATGCCAGCATGGAGGATGGCAACACCGCAGGGTCAAGAGGATGACGCAGCTGAAACCAAGCCTCTACATTTTTATCACCAAACATTTCATGGCTTGCATCACGCGCTTCGGTTACACCATCGGTGCAGGCAAACAAGGTGTCTCCCACATTGAGTGATGTGATTTGTACGCTGAGTTTGATGCTTTCCAACATGCCCAAAGGTGGTGAAGTGGCTTCGAAATGATGGATGCTATCTTTCTGCCAAAGTAGGGGTGGGATATGCCCTGCATTGATCCACTGCAGTTCATGTTTGTGGTGGTTGAGTTCTGCCAAAAATAAGGTCACGAAACGCCCGCCTTGCAATGAGTTGTGTAGCGATTGGTTGATGTAGGTTGCAGCATCCAATAAACTGATATTCTCACCATTGGCAAGGGCATGCAACATGGCTTGCAAGTTGGCAACGGTCAGGGCTGCGGGATAACCTTTGCCTGCAACATCGGCAATCACCAACCAAGTGGTATCGTTATGGCGTTTGATATAATCGAAATAATCACCACCCACCGCATGACAACTCTGCTGAAAACCCGCCACGGCATAATGGGGAATATTGGGCTCATCTTTTGGCATCAGCCCTTTTTGAATATCGCTCGCAATAGCTAAAGAATCTTTAAGGCTATCTCGTTCTTTTAAGCCTGCTAACGCGGTGTTCAATCCTCTAGCAAGCTCGCCCATTTCATCATCAATCATAATGGCGACATGCCCATCAAATTTGCCTTGGCGTAAGAAGTTTAATCCCGTGGATAACTCACGCGTAATTCTGTGAACCGTTCGGCTGGTAATCCAAACCAAAGCCACGCCGCCAAAAATAAGGTTAGCAAACAACACAATGGCTTGCATCAGAATAAAATGTTGTTCTGCCTCATCGGTTGAGCCCAACATAAGCCAAGAGAAGATAGCCAAAATACTTACAGGCAAAAGACTGGTGACACCAAAAATTAACCATGGGCGGTTGGCAGAGCGAATTAACCAAGGGTAGCTATGCAGATGTTCCAAATCGCCAATAAATAAGTTTTGTAAGGATAATTTCTTTCTGGCTTTTGCCATCCATGCCATGGTCAAGGCAACGGCAGTGGTGGGAATCATTATGCCCAAACCAAAACTGATGCTTAAAATCAGTGCGATAAACATCTTGGGCGTAAATTCACTGTTGCTAAACAGTGAGGTGAGAAAAATGATGGCTAAAATAAACACAACAGAAACCAGACCTGCGATAGCAAAACCTTTGAGCGCACGCATGGGAAGCACTGCCATGGCTTGCTCTAATGATTGATGTGCTTTGTTTTGGGAGGCCTGACGAATAGGTTGATGTGCCCAGTATGCACCGGCAGCAAAAATAGCTAAGAAGATAATGGGGTTGAAGAAAAATAACCAAGCAGGGATATGGGTAATCAGGGGGTTATCGGTAATGCGGATAACACTTTGTGCAAAAATGATAAGCACAGGAATAACCCACAAACCTTTTAAATATTGCGAGATGCCAATGTGTTGGATGTGTGAATCATGGTTATTCGGCAAGTGTAGCCTCCGCATCGGATTCATTGATGTTGATATGCTCCAGTTCCTCAGCTTCAATATTGGGGCTGATGCTGGCTTGTTTAATGGGTGTGATGTAAATAATACCCCCATGTGGGCGATGCAAATCAGCAGCGTGATATATAAATTCAAATATTTCATCGGCTTGCTTGCTGGATACAAGCACAGAGAAAATTGTTTTTTCTGTTTGTTGCCCTAACCCCGTTGTCGCTGCTGCGGTGGAACTACGCCCTAAGCCACGTGCGAAGTGGCTGATGGATGATTGGATATGATAATGCTCTTCAAGTTGAAGCACAGCCTCTTGCGCTTTATCTTCTGCAGCAATGCAAGTGATGAGTTTACGCATCAGATTTTGTGGCATCGTTGGCGGAAATGGCATCCAACACATGTTGCGGAATATAGGTTGCCGCTTTTTCAATGCGGGTTAAATAAATCATACCCATACCTGGTGTGTCCAAATGACCAGCAATCGACATTTTCTCAAAAATCATGTCACTTAAATCACTGGGTACGAGAATATTGATAATTTCTTTTTCTGCATTGATGGCAACCGATAATACGCCCAACATTTCTTGCACACCATGCCCATGCCCATAATGGATGGTTGCGCCTTGTGCACCTGCATCCTGTGCTGCTTTGAGCACAGCTTTAGCGCGACCGCGCTGTACAATGCAAGTAATGAGAAATGCATCGATTAAAACATTGATATGTTGCACGCTCATGCGGCTTCTCCTTCAATCTGATTATCCAAAGCGCTGTGTTTTTTGCGCACTTTATACTGCACCCACTGACCTGTAAGCAATACTGTGAGAATAGGGCCAATCGATGCCAAGGATAGAATACCAAACCCTTCAATCGCATTCACTGCATGACCCAAACCTAAACCCATAGCCAATACCAGCGGAACCGTGATAGGACCAGTAGTTACACCTGCGCTATCCCAAGCCACATTAACAAACTCTTCAGTTGAAAACCACGTTAAAATCAGTGCAAGGCTATACAAAGGGATAAGTATATGTGCTAACTGCAGGTTAAATATCATTTTCACCACGCCCAATGTGATGCCCCAAGCCACACCAAAAGAAACAGCATAAATAAGCACTTTTTTCTCAAATGCACCATTGGTTAATGTTTCAACCGTGTTGCCCAGCGCATTCAATGCAGGCTCTGCAAGGGTTGCACCAAAACCAAGGATAAAAGCGAAGATAAGAGCGATGCCAATACCCAATACCCAAGGGTAAATGGGTGAATTTTGCACATGTTCAAGTGTTGTGAATGCTGAGGACAATAACATGCCGGCTTGTGAACCGAGCGCGGTTAAACCGTATCTAAGCCCTACGCTGAACACAATCATACCCAGCACACACAAAATAATACCATACATGATAATACCTGAGTTGGGCAGCTTTTCGCGCAATAAAACCCGCAAGACCAGCATCAAAAACACAACCAAGGGCACAATGGCGCGTAAGCCCGCCAAAACTTCTTGCATGGGGCTTTGCATATACCAAGCGACTTCAACTTGCGCCAAGTGTGCGCTGGCATGTGCTGCGGCAATGATAGCTTCGGGCGTGGTGGTTGATGCAACAAATAAGCTTAGCAGCATCACGCCAATGATGGGGAATAAGGATGCCAGTGTAACAATCCCAAAACCTGACAATGCGCTAGAACCACGACCTGCGGCAGAGGCAATGCCAATGCCGAGCGCCAGCACCAATGGCACAGTCACAGGGCCCGTGGTCACAGCGCCACAATCCCAAGCTAGCCCTAATACTTTATTCAGCTCTTCATCTTGCGTGAACCAAAGCGTTAAACCCAAAGCGGGAACCAGTGATCCATAAATTAAGGGTTTAAGGCTCCAGTTATACAGGAGCCGAATCGTGCCTAGCACCACGGCAAAACCAACACCAAGCCCGACAGTCAGCACAAGTGTGCCGCTCCAGTCATTAAGCAAAGTATAGAGGTATGGTGCATTTTCGACTTTGAGAATGCTGCCCGCAGCTTGCAATGCACCAATGGCAGGCTCAGCAAAGGTCACGCCAATACCCAGTAAAAAAGCGACACTGAGCACGGTGGGCAGAGATACTTTAGCAGGAAGATTGTGCCCAATGATTTCCCCAAACGGCATCAGCCCCTTGCTCAAACCTTCCATGAATAACATCAAACCAATCACCACAGCGGTTAGACCCAAAAATATTTTCATGGGTTCGCTTACAACTTGATTGAGCACCAAGAGCTGAAATAGAATCAAATAGGCTGCTAAGGGTAGCACCACTTTGACTTGCTCAAGAAAGCGGGATGACACATAAGGCGCAAGCAGGCGGTAGATATCAATCCCACGCAAAGAGGTGCAGCTTTTTTTACTGGAAGAATCTCTAAATTCGCGCTGTTTGCGCGCAAAATCGTTAAAGCTGATGATATTTTGACGCAGCGAAATATGGCGAATCAACTTTCCATAACGAATTTTTTTTGGTGCGTCTGACATCAGGACTCCTT
>CAMZLG010000074.1 GCA_947311495.1 uncultured Zetaproteobacteria bacterium | reverse complement strand
GGGGCATGCGGTGTTGTGTGCTGCCAACTGGGTGGGTGATGAAGCATTTGGTGTGTCGCTTGCGGATGAATTGATGATTTCAGATAAACCTGTGATGCAACAATTGCGAGAAGGTTATGAGCGCACAGGTTGCTCGGTGGTGGCATTGGCGCGTGTACCTGAATCAGATGTACACAAATATGGCATCGTGGATGTGGATGCTGAACAAGACGGTTTATTTAAACTCAATGGCATGGTGGAAAAACCACAACCCGAAGATGCACCATCCAACCTTGCATTGATTGGTCGCTATATCTTCACGCCAGAACTCTTTGATTTCTTGCGTAAAGGTAAAGCTGGGGTCGGTGGTGAAATTCAGCTGACCGATGCCATGAATGAATTGGCTAAGGTGCAACCTGTGTATGGCATGGTGGTAGATGCCGACCGCTTTGATGCGGGGAATCCGCTTGGCTTTTTGATTGCCAATGCAACGCTTGGTTTAAGAGATAAAACTTATGGTGAAACCTTTAGGGAAGAATTAAAGAAACTACTCTAGTTCTAAAGTTCTGTGGAAATTAGTGAGGTTATCGCAACCATGTTCGCGCACCACCACCAAATCTTCCAAACGCACGCCGCCAATATCAGCATAATACAAGCCTGGCTCAATGGTAATCACCATACGCTCTTCTAAGATTGCGCCATTACTGGAAACGCGTGGGTTTTCATGAATATCAAGTCCTACGCCATGACCTGTGCCATGAAAGAAACCCCCTTGTTTACCATTGACCACGCCTGTTTTAAAACCTTGAGCATCAAAGTGAGCCGTGATGCTGTTGTGAATGTTCGCTGTATCCACACCAGCTTGCACCATATCTAAACCCATGGATTGCCCTTCACGCACGGTTTGATACATGTGTTTGAGTTTGTCCGATGCTTTGCCTTTAACATAAGTCCGCGTCATGTCCCCCCAATAACCTGATGTGACAAGGCGAGGGAAAATATCGATGATAATGGGCTGGTTAGCGGCAATCACACCAGAACCCATATCATGCGGGTCGGCAGATTGGCTAGCACATGCGACAATGGTGTGTGATGGCACTGCACCTTGCCCAATAAGAAAAGTTTCAATCACAGCGCGAATGGCTTCGGATGTTACTGTTTCACCTGCACGCTCATGTTCGCTAGGATAGGTTACCAAACCATCATTGTTGATGCCACAGGCTGCGATAAATTGCTCTGCTTTGAGCATACTTTGTGCCGTCAACGCCTCAGCTTTGGTCAGTTGCGTGATTTCGGCTTCGGATTTAATCACCCGCTGAGGAAACAAGCTTGCAGGGCTTGGGCTGACTTCAAAACCAAGTGCGATTAATTCTTGAGCATACAAAAAAGGGAAATCAGCAGGTACGGTGATATGTTGGACTTGATGCTCTTGTAAGAAGGCTGCCGCAGCCGTACTTAAACTGCGCTGCCAACCTTTATCTTTGGCTTTTTCGTGCCAAGTGGTGTCCAAATGTACTGCATCAAGTTTAGATTGCACTTTGGCTCTATCCACTTCCAAGGGCGATAATAAACCAAACCAAGTTGTATTACTGTTGTCTTCTAAACCAATGACAATAAAGGCATCAGGCACAAACATACCCGATACATACAACATATCCGCATGATGCTCAGAATCTGAAATAAGTAGCTTGGCAGTGGTCATGTGTCTTCAGGTGCCTTGGCGTGAATACTTAAAGCATGAATCACGCTGGGAAATAAATGTTTGGTCGCATCATTAACCAAACGATGTTTTTGAATGCGTGATTTACCAGAAAAAGCAGGGGCAACAATATGCACCACATAATGCCCGCCGCCAGATTTAGCACCTTCATGACCTGCATGAAGATGGGATTCATCGATGATTTCGAGGTGGGTGGGTGCAAATGCATCGTTTAAAACTTGTTCAATCAGACGAACACTCACGCTTTATCCTTATTCTCACGGTACAACACAAAAATTTTACCAATTTTCTGCACGATTTCCGAGCGCGTTTTTGTAGCCAATGTGTTGGCAGCCTCTTTACGCTCATCTCTATCATCACTTTGAATTTGTACTTTAATTAACTCATGGATGGTTAAGGCATTATCCGTCTCCGCAATCACACTTTCAGATATGCCATGTTGCCCAACCTGAATCACCACTTTGAGGTGGTGTGCTTTGGATTTTAAATCTCTTTTCTTTTTATTATCTAAACTCATAGGCGAAGGATAACGCCAACAAGTAAATTTTGGTATCAAATATGCTAGTTCTATGTTTAATATGATAAAACATACGATTCAAGATGATGAAAAAAAGAAACATTTGCGTGATGACCCAAGCAGAGTGGTTATTCTTGGTGCAGGTCGCGGTGGTACTGCGCTACTGGAAACCTTACTTGAGGAAGACTTGGTTAATATTATTGGCATTGTTGACCTTGAAACAGATACGCCTGGTTTTAAAATCGCTAAAAAGCATGGCATTGCTACCTATACAGATGTGGAAGAAGCTATTATTGCATCAGCGCCGTGCGTTGTATTCAATTTAACAGGTAATGAGATGGTGGAAGAAGTTGCTGCAAATATTTTGGGCGTAGGTGGAGTAATTGGTGGCTTAGAAGCCAGATTGATGTGGCGCATGGTGGCGGATTTAAAGAAAGCAAAAAAAGAATTAGAATTTCAAGCCAGTCATGATGTTTTAACCAATCTGGTGAACAGGCGGTTTATGTTGACACATATGGAGCAAGAGCTTGACCGCTGCAAACGTTATGGGGTGACGTGTTCTTTGGTGATGCTTGACTTGGATCATTTTAAACATGTGAATGACCATTATGGGCATGGCGCTGGTGATGAAGTGCTTAAAGTAGTCACTCAGCGTATTAGCGAACATTTGCGTGGTGCAGATACATTGGCGCGTTGGGGTGGTGAAGAGTTTTTGGTTTTGCTCCCGCACACAGGAAAACAAGAAGCAAAACAAGCTGCGGAGAAATGTTTGCAAGTGATTGTTGCTGAAGAAATAAGGTTGGGTTTAAGTGTGTCTATTCAAGTGAGCTTTTCAGCAGGCATTGCATCATTTGATGAGTTGAAACAGAGTGCCTCGCTTAATGGTATGGTAGATGAAATGCTGATGCTGGCAGATAAACGCATGTATAGGGCTAAAGATATGGGTAGAAGTCGAATTGTGTGTAATGATTGAAGTTTGGCTTGATGCTGATTAGTTTTCGTTCTAAGCTTGGTTAGGCGTTAGCAAAAGGAGCAAGTTATGAATCTATCCCGTGTATTAATGATGTTAAGTGCAGCGACCGTATTATCGGCTTGTGCAAGTAATGGTAAACCTATTGTTTACAAACATCCTGAAACTAAAAATATTGTTTTGCTTCAAGGTGACAACTTACAATGTGAGCCGTTATTCCGCAAAGCTGGTTTTAAGCGTGTCGATACGGGAGAAGTTGAGTTTTAAAGCTCTGGAATAAGCTCCTCATCGCGACATTCGATTAACATTTGAATAAGTGCCTGATTTGCGTCAGGCATTTTTTTTGCGCTCAATTCATCCAAAGCGCACCACTGAAATTCACTCTCTGCTTGAATGCTTTTTTTGCCATCAAAGCGGCAAAAAAAGAAGATGAATGCGAGATGGCGGTCATCGTAGGTATGTTGATGTTTGCCGATATGTCGCCAAAGCTTGCCTTTGATCCCTGTTTCTTCTTGAAGTTCGCGTATTGCCGCAGGTAGTGGCATTTCTTCAGCTTCAACTTTGCCACCAGGAAACGACCAAACATCAGGGCAATGCACATCAGACTTTCGTTTGAGTAGCAGCACTTCATCATCACTGTTGAATACGGCAATCAACACAATTAAAGCATCAATGTTCACAAGCTTGCCTCCCTTTGGTCATTATGGCTGATTTGTATATAGTTCGCTGCCAACAACCTTTAACACAAAGCAAGCATAGGATTTTAATATGGCAAAGCAAAAATTACAAAGTATTCGCGGCATTCATGATGGGCTTCCAGCGCAAGTTCGCGCATGGCGACATATTGAAGATGTAGCACGTGATGTGTTTTCATCGTATGCATTTGCTGAAGTTCGACTGCCGATTTTAGAGCCAACAGCATTGTTTGTGCGCTCGGTGGGTGAAAAAACGGATATTGTATCCAAAGAAATGTATGCCTTTGAAGACCAAGGCGGGGACAACATTTGCTTGCGCCCTGAAGGTACGGCAGGTGCAGTGCGGGCTTATTTGCAAGCAGGTTTAACACGGGCAGGGGCGCAACGCTGGTTTTACATGGGGCCGATGTTTCGCAGGGAACGCCCGCAAAAAGGGCGATTGCGTCAGTTTCAACAAATCGGTGCAGAATTTTTTGGCGTATCTGGGCCAGTGGAAGATGCAGAAGTCTTAGCGATGGCGCAGCTTTTTTTAGACACATTGGGCATCCAAGAAACCCGCTTAGAAATCAATTCTTTGGGTTGCACAGCATGTCGCCCTGATTACCGTGAAGCTTTGCTGACATTCCTACAAAGTAAAAAAGATGCTTTATGTGAAACATGTCATGAGCGCATGGACAGCAACCCGATGCGGGTGTTGGATTGTAAGGTGAAAACATGCCAAGAAGCATTGACCGATGCGCCTGAAATGGTCAATCATTTATGTGAGGCTTGCGATACCCACTTTTCAGGCTTGAAATCGGGTTTGGATGCTTTGGATGTTCCATACACTATCAATCCCCGTATTGTTCGTGGTTTGGATTATTATAATCGCACGGCTTTTGAGTTCATCACTGACCAACTGGGTGCGCAAGGCACGGTGCTTGCAGGTGGGCGGTATGATGGTCTTGTTGAATCCTTGGGTGGCCCTGCAACGCCTGCGATTGGATTTGCCGCAGGCATAGAACGCTTGGAAATGTTGCTGCCAGAAGTCCAACAGGCACAACCTGACATTGCGGTTGTTGCCTTGGGCGATGCTGTGATGGCTTATGCCTTGCAACAAGCTGCCAAACTTCGTGAAGCAGGCTTAAGTGTGATTCATTGTGGCGGTGGCAGTGCCAAAAAACAATTCAAAATGGCAGATAGAGAAGGTGCAAAGTTTGTGGTCACCATTGGCGAAGATGAGATGAAAGCAGGTCAGTTGATGCTGAAAAACTTATCTACGGGTGAGCAAAAGCCGTTAACATTGGATGCTATTATTCAAACCTTATCTTCATCATCTTAACATCATCTTACGTTCATACTGAATTCATTCTCCCTTGAATATGCTTGGCACATGGCTTATATAAGTTTTATCACAACATTTTCGGGGTAAACATGGACGCAAAGCAGGTTTTTTCAGCATTACAAAGCAGTATGTCAGAGCATATCATTGGGCAAGCGCATTTAATCAATCGTTTGCTCATTGCTTTACTCGCCGATGGGCATTTGTTGGTGGAAGGCGCGCCAGGGCTTGCCAAAACGCGGGCGATTCAGGTGTTGTCTGAACATATCGAAGGTGATTTTCATCGGGTGCAGTTTACCCCTGATTTGTTGCCATCGGATTTGACGGGGGTGGAAGTGTATCGCCCGCAAGATGGTAGCTTTCATTTCCAAAAAGGTCCTTTGTTTCACAATCTTGTGCTGGCTGATGAAATCAACCGTGCGCCTGCCAAGGTGCAAGCGGCATTGCTCGAAGCCATGGCAGAGCGACAAATCACGGTAGGGCGCACCAGTTACCCTTTGCCTGACTTGTTTTTGGTGATGGCAACGCAAAACCCGATTGAACAAGAAGGCACATACCCTTTGCCTGAAGCCCAGCTTGACCGATTTTTGTTGCATGTGACCATGGATTATCCTGATGCGGCATCGGAGCAAAAGATTTTGCAACTCTCACGAGCTGAAGCCAGCACAAAACCCAAGAAACCTGAAGTGTTGCTCCATCAAGATACACTATTCCAAGCCCGCCAAGAAGCCTTAAACATTCATGTTGCACCTCAGCTTGAGACTTATATCGTGCAACTGATGATGGCAACACGCGCCAATCATACGCAAACAGGCGTGGTCAAACATTTGCAATACGGGGCAAGCCCACGGGCAACCATTGCCTTGGATAGATGCGCTAGAGCCCATGCGTGGTTGGATGGACGAGATTTTGTGAGTCCTGAAGATATTCAAAGTATGGCATGGGATGTATTGCGCCATCGCTTGTTGCTCAACTATGAAGCCGAAGCATCAGGCTTGACCACGAATGATGTGATTCATCAGCTTATCGCAGAAGTTCCTGTTCCCTAGTGGTCGAGAACCAAGTATGAAGTCTTATTTTG
>CAMZLG010000073.1 GCA_947311495.1 uncultured Zetaproteobacteria bacterium | reverse complement strand
TAACGGATGCCACCACAAACCAAACTTGGAAAGCCAGTGGCAACCTCTCCCGCTTGAAGGTCGCCAGTGATGCCTTTATGCTGCGCACTCATGCCATGTTTGGTCGAGCGAATGTGCGCGAGGAGTATATATTGTCCCGAAATGGTCAAGCTGTGACATTATTATCGCGTGAACGCCTTGGCTGGCAATTCTAATGACTGATATTTCAAATACTTCAATGTCTTGGTGTCCGCAAGGTATTGCCCTGCATGATGGTGAAAACATCTCCTTACATCCCATTGAAAAAGATGAAGCTAGTTTGCTTCCGCAACTGTCTAATGCTTTGGCAGCCCCACAATATATATACCTACCCATGGAAGAACTGTTGGTTCGCCCATTCGCTTTTCCACTTAAAAATCCCAAGTTCTTAGACAAAGACATTTTATTGGAAGAACTTGCTGACACCGCAGGCATTGAGCCTGATGATTGGTGGCTGACTTGGCGGGCGCATAGTGTAAACGAAGGCATTGCTGGTTTGGTATTTGGCTTGCGTTATGAACTCAAAGATGAATTAGCAAACACTTCACCTTGGCAAGAAGTACCCATGTTGGTGGTGGATGGTTGGCAGCGTCTAAACCATTGTTTAGGTAATAAGACTGATGATGTTGCAGTGATTGACATGGATGCAGATGGTGTTTTCCTTGGTGTCTTGAAACAAGGTGTTTGGCAAGGTATGCGACGCTTGAATGCAGACATGAGTGATGCCGATGTTCGCAAAGCAACAGCGCAGCAAACAATATGGTCGTTACAATCCATGGGTTTTGATGCCGAAATCATGCCCGTGTTGGGTAACATCACCGACGAGTTTGTTTCAGCCCTTGCTTCCAGCGAAGAAAACCAGCAAGCAAAGGTTATCGATGAACTTTACCCTCGTTACATCGCAAATTTAAACCTTCCCCAACCCAACGACAAAGAAACGCTAAACTTACGCCACGGTTCATGGGCATCACGCAAAACATCGGCAAACCTTCAAGCGTGGTATCGCCCTGCAATTATCACCGCTGCCGTGTTGGTCTTGTGGCTTGGCATGACAGTGGCGGAAAATTATCGATTAGAATCTCAAATTGCAGACTTTGATGCCAGCATTGCGCAAGCATTTCATCGTGGTTTACCAAAGCAACCTGTCATCATCGATGCACTGGCTCAACTTCGTCAAGCTGCAGGTGGGCAAAGCACATCATCCAAAAGTGATGTTGGTCAGCAGCTTTATATCGTAAGCCAAGCATTTAAAGACACACCATGGGACATGCAATCCTTATCCATAAACAAAGCAGGTACATCGTTGGCTGGTAAGGTACAAAACTTAAATACCTTAAACACCATCAAAGAGAAGCTATCTAAGTTTAGCAGCAAAGACGTGCAAATTGCTGACACGGACCTCAAAGACAATGAAGTTGCGTTTAAGGTACGCTGGTGATGGGCAAACTCATGGATACGCTCAAATTTAAAATGGATGATATTTGGCAACAATCCTTTGCACCCAAATACAACGCGCTTCAAGATTCTGAGCAGCGCATTGTACGCATTGCCGCAATATTTATTCCTTTGATTATCTTTGTCTTTGGCATCGTGCTTCCTATTTTAGATAAAAATACTGCGCTACAACATGAAGTCGCCACACTTGCTGAAAAAGCCCAAGAAGCCAATGCGCTTGCGGATAGCTTGGCAAAACAACCCCAACAAACAAAAATGCTTAATGGCAATATCTTAAGCCAAGTGGATAACATTGCGCGGCAAACCCATGTACGCCAATTTATGACACGCTTGCGCCCTCAACCTTTAGCCAATGGCAAACAAAAATTACAAACCCAAATCAAAGATGCGCCCTACAAAGATATTGCCAGCTTTATCGTGGCACTTGAAAAAGCAGGGTTGTCATTGTCTCAGGTGAAGATTCAAAAGGTCAAACCAGGTTTTGTGCATATGCAAGCGGTGATAGGTCAATAATATGAGCACAACAACCACCAAACCCTTATCCAAACGTTTTCTTATCATCCTCTTTTTCATTGCCTTACCTATCTTTATCTTCATGCGTTGGGACAGCTCAACGTGGTTGGATGCCCAAGTCCAACGTGCGGCATCGGATGCGAGTTATCAGCTCACATATACCGATTTAGATGTGTCAGGTTTGACCGTGCGTTTACAAAACGTGCATTTACAACAGCAGCAAAACAGCTTAGACCTTGATTCACTTGAAATCAGCCCGTCATTCTCCAACCTTATCTCAGGTAATTTGGGCGCAGATGTTGAGGCATCATGGTTGGGCAACCCCATCAGTGCTTCGGTGTCTTCCAGTGACAACTTGCTCACCCTAACCAATATTGATGCCATGATTGATGTGAGCCGCGTTCAAAACCTCAACATTCCTGCCCAACTTGCGGGTTTGATGCATTTGCAAGGTCATGTGATGGTGCAGCAAAACACAGGCTTGCCACAATCAGGCGAACTTCAACTCACTTGGAACCAAGCCAAAGCAGGTTTGGCAGCACCTGAATTTACCTTAGGTGACTACACTTTGAATTTGAACAGTGTAGAAGATATTAAACAACCATGGCAGTGGACAATTGCAGGTGGAAGCGGCGTTGCCCTGAATGGCTCAGGCACACTTTTACCCACCATGCCCGACCCCAAACAATGGCTCATCAATGGCTTGGTGGACACAGAAATTGACAACTCCAACCCCTCATTAGCCATGATGATGCAGAGCATGATGGGCAGCACCAAAGCCAAATTTCGCATTTCAGGCTCGCTTGGTGCGCCAAGAACGGATATTGTTCGCTAATGTCTTATCTTGTTTTAGCCCGCAAATGGCGACCTCAACGTTTTGCCGACTTGGTCGGGCAAGATGTGGTGGTTCGCACACTTAAAAATGCACTAACCAGCAATCATATTGCCCATGCTTATTTGATGACGGGTATTCGCGGTGTGGGTAAAACAACCATTTCCAGATTGATGGCAATGGCTGCCAACTGCGCCCAAGCCCAAGAAGGTGAGCCGTGTGGCACTTGTGAATCCTGCATGTCCATTGCCAAAGGTAACAACCTTGATGTGCAAGAAATGGATGCGGCAAGTCATACAGGTGTGGACGATATTCGTGAGATTTTAGATGGTGTGCGTTACCCGCCTGCGCACCTCAAAACCAAGGTCTATATCATTGATGAAGCGCACATGCTTTCTAAATCTGCATTTAATGCCCTGCTCAAAACCTTGGAAGAACCGCCTGAAAATGTAATGTTTATTTTGGCAACCACGGAATCGGATAAGTTGCCGATTACGGTGCGCTCTCGCTGCCAACGCTTTGATTTACGCCGCTTAAATGTGGATGAAATTGCTGATTATTTGGCATACGTGCTCAAAGAAGAAGGTATCAACACCAACAACGAAGCCTTGCAAGTCATTGCCAAAGCATCCGATGGCAGTGTGCGTGATGCACTTTCTTTAACCGAGCGTGTTTTAGCCTTTTCAAGCCAAGATATTTCGCTTGAAGATGTGCAACAGTCTCTTGGACTCATTGGTTCAGAGCAAACCCAACAACTCGCTGATGCCGTGTTACATGGTGATGCCAAGCTTGCCGTGGATGTAT
>CAMZLG010000072.1 GCA_947311495.1 uncultured Zetaproteobacteria bacterium | reverse complement strand
TTATCTGTTGTGGTTTCACCATTCACTTTAATCGAGCTGATAAATACAAATCGTTTTACGCCTGCTTGAGAAGCCTGTCTTGCCAAGTTCAATGTGCCATCCACATTCACCTTTCGAAACTCAGCCAAAGGGTCTGCCGCATGATCATCCATCACATGCACACGCGCAGCCGCATGCACCACAACATCCATATGTCTCACTGCATCTGTATAATCAGTGCCTACGGTCAAATCACCAACGATGACTTGCTTCACTTCTTCAGGAAACATATCACTTAGTTTACGAACCGCGGCATAAACATGCCCTTGCTCACTGAATCGTTGAACCACCGCTGAGCCACAAACCCCGTTGCTCCTATGAGCAAAACATTCATGATAATGATTCCTGCATGTGTTGTTCCAATTTTTGAACCAAATACTCCCTATCAAAGTGAGCAAGGTAATAATCTCGCGCTGCTTGCCCCATCTGAGATCGCTCTTCTGCTGAGAGTTTACTCATCTCTAAAACATATTGAGCAAACCCATGCTCATCCCCTGAATCCACACAATAACCCGCACCACTCTCTTGAATGACCGTTTGCCCAGAGCCATTAAGAGCGCCAATAATGGGTTTACCACATGCCAAATAGGATTGCACTTTGCCTGGAATGGTTGTTGCCATCACAGGGTCATCTCTAAGCGTTACCAACATCACATCTGCCAGTGCAAAATAGGCAGGCATGGTTTCCATCGCTTTTCGCCCAAGCACCTTAACCTTGGTCAGACCTTGGTCAGAGACTTCTTTCTCTAACCACTCTCGCCTTCGTCCATCACCCAAAAAGACCCAATAAATATTTTCATCTTTTAATTGCTTAGCAGCACCAACAATCGTTTCCAGTGATTGCGCAGAGCCTAAGTTTCCTGCAAACATCGCCACAAAACCATCACTTGGCACTTCTTCTCGCTCTTTTGCATCAGAAGGTAGTGTTATAGGCTGATATAAAGCCTCAGCCCAATTCGGGAAATAGTGTATCTTTTCCTCTTCTGCACCTGCTGCAACAACAGGTGCAACAAAACTTTTAGATTGAACCAAAATATAATCACAATGATTATAAATCCAGCGAACCAATCGCCTTACCGTTGCTAAAACCTTGGGTGACTTAATTGCCCCCGTCGCGACAAGAGATTCTGGCCACAAGTCTTGCACCCAAAAGAAGTGTTTGGCTGACTTTAGCTTCGCCATCATGATTGAAGGTATACCTACCGTTACTGGGGAATAATTGACTGCAAAAACAACATCAAACGATTGTTTTCGTAACATCCAAGGGGCTAACAAGCAGGCAAAGAAAACAAACGACAGATAATTTAAAGCCAACTGCCAACCTTTACTTTCCCGCCGCGCAAACAATGGTACGCGCACGATAGGAATACTATCCATATTGTCTCTGCGCTTTGACCACCATGTATAACCATCATACACCTTTCCCGCAGGGTAGTTTGGCATACCTGTAAGTACGGTAACATCATTCCCTTTTTCTTTTAACGCGAGTGCCAAATCATTAATGCGAAAGTTCTCTGGCCAAAAATATTGGCTCACTACAAGAATGCGCACCTCACTTACCAGTCATATCGACTAAATGAATCCAAGTTGCGCCACTTATTGGTTAGCTTTGCAGTGCCTATAATAAGTTTCACCACGCGCAATGATGTGTTCTCCACTTTATACTCTTCTGGAATTTCTCGAGTTGCATACAAGCCTTTCTCTTGTATCGCCAAATCAACCGAGGATAGCAACACATCAGGGTCTAAGCCTGTTAAGATAATAGAGCCTGCATCCAATGCTTCTGGGCGCTCCAATGAGTTACGCAAGGTCACCGCAGGAAAGTCCAGCATGGCAGATTCTTCACTAATCGTACCGCTATCTGATACCGCACAAAATGAGTCTTGTTGCAGCTTATTGTATGCAAAGAAGCCAAAGGGCTTCAAGAAACGAATATCATAGCCTGACATGTCTTCACCCAGTTTTTCCAAACGGTTCTTGGTTCGTGGGTGTGTTGATACAACCACGGGAAACTTATACTTATCATAAAGCGCTTTTAAACACGCCACAACTTTCTTCAAGTTCTCAGGGCTATCCACATTTTCTTCACGGTGAACGCTGACAATAAAATACTTTTGCGGTTCAAGCTCAAGCTCAGTTAATACATTGGAGGAAACAATCGCTTCTTTATGATTGTTCAACACCTCAAGCATGGGTGAGCCTGTCAAATACACAAAGCGGTGTGACAAACCTTCACTCAACAAGTGTCTACGCGCATGTTCTGTGTAAACGAGGTTAAAATCTGCCAAATGGTCCACAAGTTTTCGGTTAATTTCCTCAGGCACATTGGCATCAAAACTGCGATTCCCCGCTTCCATATGATACGAAGGAACCTTCATGCGCTTCGCCATAATCAGTGCCGTTGCACTGTTGGTATCACCCAATACCAAAAATGCATCGGGTTTTTCCTTCATCAACACATCCTCGGTTTTAATCAAAATTTCGCCTAATGTTTTACCCAGTGTGCTGGTATCCACGCCCAAGAAATAATCAGGCTGACGAATGCCAAGCTCTTCAAAAAACACTTCATTCAATTCATAATCATAGTTTTGACCTGTATGCACAATAATATGCTCGACAAACTCATCCAATCGCTTCATCACCATAGCCAAACGAATCAATTCAGGGCGCGTGCCGACAACGGTTACAACTTTTATTTTTTTCATATTCAATTCCTAGGGTGGGTCAGTATAAGTATCAGGATGTTCGGGGTCAAAGCGTTCATTTGCCCACAGCAGCACAACCATTTCCGTATCCCCAATATTGGTAATATCATGCGTCCAACCTGGCACGGTCTCAACAATCTGTGGTGCAGCCTCGCTGGTTTTTATTGCATAGG
>CAMZLG010000071.1 GCA_947311495.1 uncultured Zetaproteobacteria bacterium | reverse complement strand
TTCGTGGACACACCAGGTATTCACAAAGGTTCACAACAGTTGAACAGAAACATGGTGAACGTGGCGTATGCTGCTGCTGAAGAAGCTGATGTGTTGTGCATCATGCAAGATGCTTCCAAACCTTTGGATAGAGGCACTATGGCTTTGATAGAGCGCTTTTCTGAAGGACATTTGGACAAACCACGTATTCATGTCATCAATGAAATCGACCAATCCAATAAAGATAGACTTCTACCTCGCCTACAAGAGGTGCAACAGCTAGACCCTGATGCGGTGGCTTATGTGCCTATTTCTGCGCGAAAAGGTTCACAAGTGGAGTCTTTGGTTAAAGAAATCAGCAAACATTTGCCCAAGAATCAACCCATGTATGACCCTGAATGGTTTACCGACCAAAGTCAGCGTCAAATGGCAGCCGAATATGTACGCGAGCAAGTCTTTTTGTCTATGTATCAAGAAATCCCCTTTCAGACAGCCGTAGAAATTGAAGATTTTGAAGACTTGGGTGATAAAATCGAAATCACAGCTGTGATTATCGTGGGTGCAGAACGACATAAACCCATGCTGATTGGAAAGCGTGGTGAATTGATGAAGCATATCGGCATCAAAACACGTGAAGGTTTGGAAGAGCTTTTGGGCTGCAAGGTAAACCTAAAACTTTGGGTCAAAGTACAAAAAGATTGGTTTAACAAACCAGGTATGCTTCACGATTTAGGACTTTAAAGACCTTATGATGGAACAAGCGGATGATGCGCTTTTATTACGCGCCCTGCCCTTTAGTGATTCCTCGCTCACCCTACATGTTTTAACCAAAAACCATGGGCGTATTAGCCTCATGGCACGTGGTGCGCGCCGTGCCAAAAGCCCTTTTCGCGCCAGCCTTATGCCACTACATCACCTGAATATTCGGTGGCGTGAGCCTCGAACGGGAAGTATGGGCACATTGATTGAAGTCAATCGGTTAAAACCACTACTTCAAGAGCAAAAAATGTTAGCCGGACAAACCCTGCTTGCCAAAGCATCCATCTTATTTCCAGATGGTGTGCATGCTGGTTTTTCCGAGCTTTGGAATGCTCTGCATACCCTTTCGGAACGCCCCGAAGGTTCAGGAACTGCAGCTGCGATTTGGGAAATGATGTTAGCATCTGGGTGGGTTGGTGATTTTGAACATTGCTGGCAATGCTCTGAGCCTATTCATTTGTCAGAAACTATGTTTTGGGAACATTCACATTTGTGTTGCGTCACCTGTGCGCAACATCAAGGGTTAACTGTCACCTCAGGTTGTCGTAAAAGCTTACTTAACCATTTAACGAACTCAAATATAAAGCTGATAGACAGTTACACAAACATATGGAATGAAATGATACGCTCAACCTTTTTAGCGCACCAAATTATGCATCGTTAAGTAGTCTTACCTAAAATTTTATTCATCACCAATGCTGTCTTTTTAGCGGAATGGTTCATCATTTTGTTTAATAACGGTAATGCTTCCGCATCAGATTTTTGAATACTTTGCATAGATTTTTTATCAAGCATCAATAAATCTAACCCATTTGCAGCATATACGCCATAAGCATATTTTTTCCCTTTATCTGTTCGTGTCTCACCCAATACACCATTCTCACGACGTACTTCCAAAACAGTTGCCACATCATTTAAACTCACTGTTATTTCAGCTTCACCCGATAAAATCAAATAATAATTCTCAGCTTCATCACCTTCACGAAACAACATTTCATCACGCTCAAGTTCAACCACATCCAAATCTTTAGCCAATAAATCTCTTGCTGTTGAAGATAATTTTTTAAATGCGGGGTGGCTAAATAAGAAACTTTTTAACAATCTTTCTTGCATCACTTCATAAACCCTAGACCTGAACGCTTCATCTGCATCAAACACCTGCTGAACTGCATTTAAGTCTATACGAATAATTTCGGACTTTTCTGCTGTAAAAACTGATGCAAATCTTGTTTTTCCACGTAATGCACCATATTCACCATAAAAATTACCTGCTATAAGTTTAGCAACCACTTTCATTTCATCATTTATTTTTTTACCAATAGTTACTGAGCCTTTATTGATAAAATACAAGTCGTGAGGCGTGTCTCCAGCATGCATCATTTCAACGCCTTGCGACACATTTAACATATGTGATGCTTGGTTTAGAATACGTAAGTTTAGCGGGCTAACACCAGAAAGAATTGAGAATTTTTCAGCATTCAAAACTTCTTGAAACACCTTATTATTAACGCCCGAAAGCTCTAAAAAACCATCATCATTAATTCTTGCCATAACCTCACCTATCATTCATTCGATAAAGCAGTCTAATCTATTTTAACCATTCCTCAAGACTATCTTGGTCAAATTTGAAGCGGAAGCGTAAGTAAAGACCTTTGCGTGCATACTCTGCTGCAGTGAAATCTTGGTCATAAAAGCCAACAAAGTTGTAACCCAAGCTCATCCATAAGTCGTCCATCATGTTGAAACCAACAGCCAAACCAGCAGTCGCTTGATAGTTATGTAAATGACGTACACGTAGTGTTGCAGCTTGCAATGTTAAGTCCCAATCTTCGTTAAAGTCATAGATAAATTGTGCACCTAGCAAGTCAGTCAAGCCTGACCATGAGCTTGTCGCAATAGTTTCATCTGTCCATTTGATGCCATGGTTAAAGCGAACACGCCAAGCATCATAAGACTGCCAGTTTGCAGTCATATTATTGATATAGCGTAGGCTTCTTGTATTTGTACCCGAACCTGTTTGTTCATTGCGACGAACATCAAAACGTTCAAGCATGATAAGCTGGTCATACGATGGACGCCATGCTGCACGCAATGATGCATCAGAACTTAATGTTGCTGAAGTGGATGCCAAAACATCACGTTGCCAACGAAGTGTAAACTGTGCAGCCAAATTCTCATGAATGTGTCCCTGCAAACCAGATGTTGCACCGCGATGTTTACTCAAATCACTGGTGCGATATTCCAAACGATTGGTCCAAAGCCAAGTGCCTGGTTTATAATCAGTGCCAACCGAGTATGCAGTGAATGATTCACCACCTGTGACCACTGGTGCATTAAGATTAATTTGTGTAGGTGCTGTTGTTGTGAGCACTTTGGTTCTATCAATGCTTGCACTAAATGATAACGCTTCATCAACTTTCCATGTTTGCAACAAACCAGCATTGGCAAAGCTACGTTTACCATTTTCGCTCAATTGCTGCTCGTAACTGGTCGTCATTTGCGCACCATTCCAAGGTTGGCTATTGACACCGACACGTGTTGAAGATGTATCTTGTTTGTTGCCGCGAGTCCACTCTTGGGTTGCATTTAATGTTGTTGTCGCTGTCACACGATAATCCGCACCAATACTTGTCCGTGTTGGGTAGTCTACACCATTCTCGGTTGCCAAAGCTTGTTCGTGGTTAGCACGCACAGACAAGCGGCTGGTTAATTTTTTCGTTGCGCCAACACTGGCTAAAGTTGAACCAGATTTATTACCTGCACCATCAACATCACGGTTCACACGAACACCACCGCGAACTTCAAGTGTTTCATCCAAGTTTTGTTTGTATGACACGCTTCCCATATCCCGTGTTGCACCAGTATTACTTACTTTTTGACGGAATACTTCACCATTTAAACTTGCATCTTCATTCAAACGGTATTGTGCATCTGCACCCACTTTCACGGTTGAATTTTCACTACCTAGCTGTTGACCCAAACCAAAGTTGTTATCTTGTTGGCGCGCATACGCTGTGCCGCTTAAACTTTCACCTGCCAAGCGAGCTTCAACTTTCCAGGCTTGAGCACTCACATTGTTATTGGTGCTGGTTGCAGCTTCACCACGAACTTCCACATTATCTGTCAGTTGAATTTTAGCATCCACACCACTTAAGGTATCGCTTCCGCCCAAATGACCTTCAGACACAAATGTACCACCCAACTCAATATCTGTCGTTGGTTTCACATACACACGCCCACCAGCAACCGTGAATTGGTCAGCTTTATCATCCGATTCATATTCAACACGAATCATGATTGGGTTCAAATCAACATCTTTGCTCAACACAGGCTGTTTGAACCAAATTGTGCCTGCCACGTAATCAATATCGTAATCCAAGTGACGGGTCAGCTTAATGGATTCTAAAATGACTTCACTTTTAAACCTATCCACAGTTTCAATGCGAATGCTTTCAGAGTTGGTAACAATATTTTGGCGGCTCAAACGATATAATCCACTGATACCTTTACCCTGAATATCATCACGCACAGATGTTAGGCTGGTTTGCGTCGCAAAGGCTGAGAAACCAATTTTATCTTCATGCAATTCAGCTTTAACACCTGTAAATGTGCGAGAATAACGCGTTAGCTCTGTAGTGGTTAACCCTGTATTATAATCTCCAAACAGCGCATAAAAATTATCCTTTTCAATTTTTACATACAATTTCTTACTACTGGTACCATCAAATTGTTGCTGCGTTGTGTCACCATAAATGGTATACATTGAATTTGGGTCAATATCTCCAAAGCGACTATTTTTCTCAGCTGCATCTTTTGCCCTAGTGTCATAAGACATGGTTAATAAGAAGTCACCTGAAACTTTACCTTTAGCATAAAAAGCAACACGTCCATCTTGATAGAACTTATCACCTTCATCCGCTGCGTTCACAGGCTGCACAGCACCTGATAGTTTATTATACCCCACAGTACCTTCTGCAAAACCAACCAAAATCCAATCGCGAACTTCAGGTTTAACATACACTTCAATTGTTTCCTGAATAGCACCATAACCCAATACGATGCGTTTCGTGCCACTGGTGCTAACTGGCGCCATTTCTACCCAGCCATCTTTACTCACACGTACATCCACAGATGCTTCTCGAGACAACAAAGATACTTCAGATAATTTTCTTGCCAATAAATCGCCACCCAACTGTTTGAGTTGTAATGAGCCATTGATAACCACGCCACGGTCATCACTCACTTCAAGTTTAAAGCGAATTGGTGTTTTACCATCTGCAACGTTATCTGCTGTTTCTGCAAGTTTAATTTTTGCAATTTGACCTGTGCGAACAACTTCGATGGTTTCATCATAGCGTGCATTACCAAATGGATCCAAACCTTTAAGTTGTAAGGTATGCATTCCCGTTTTACCAAAATCAACACCAATAAAAGTATAAACAGTCAAGCCTGTTTTCGAATCTTCTGCTTTAAAACCAATACGTTCACGTGGAACTTCTTGACCATCGACTAACAATTGGACTTTTAATCTTGAGTCTAGCGCAAGTCGAACTGCCGTAATGCGATTAGGTAAGCTTTGCTCAACTGTTGGCGAAAGAATGCCTTTGGTTTTTGCCTCACCTTTTTGCACTGCTTTTTCTTCGCTGTAATCCCAATCATCAAGTGCTTCGCCATAAGCATCTGCAACTTTATCTTGAAGTTCAAATGAGAAGTCATGAGTAACTTTATCTGCGCGGATTTTTAAAACCACACGGCGATTAAGTTTACGTCCGCGACTCGTTTTATTGCTATAAATAGGCTGCGTAGGGCCATGACCAATTGCAGTCACCAATTCATCCACAAGATGCAATTTTTCTTTAAAGTATTGTGCCACATAATCAGCACGCGCTTGAGATAACACAGTATTATTCGCAAACTCATCCCTATGATTCGGAGCAATTCGTATATTATTGGTATGCCCTTCAACCACAAGTTCACGAATGACAAGCCCTTGAAGCGATTCAATCAGCTCGTCCAGTTTATGCAATTCTTCTTCAGGCAACACTGCTTTGCGATTTGCAAAGTTTGCATTTAAAGTAAATGAGCGTTGAACACGCTGTTCTCTCAAGGTGTCTTGAATGTTTAATTCTGCTAAACCGGTACGACCTTTCTCAGTGCCTGGGGAGGTAAAGCGCGCATATGCAACAGCTTTCTTCAAACCAGACTCACCATCACCTTGCATAGCAAGACGAATGCGTTGCACAACTTTATCAGGGTTTAATGACCATGTAAGACCAACTGGCGTTATTTCTGGTTCAATAGCTGTACCATCAACGGTTGCTGTACCATCAATATATTTCCAACCTTTAGGTAACATATAGAAACCATTCAAAGTGAATAATTTCACTTCATCACCACGTTTGATGTCAACATCAGCCCAAACCAAACCTTCCTCTTCACTTAGCGCATGAATCACAGTCACTGGCATTTTCTCAGGTGCGCGTTCAACCAGACGGAAGTTTGCACGAACAAGCCCACCTGCATTCACATCTGCAAATTGTGAGAAGTCATTATCTGAGAAGCGTGTTTGTGTAAGGGCTACTGCTTGGTAACGTTCATGTATGGTAGTTTTATCCATTTGTACAACATGTCCACCAAGACGAAGCCCATCAAAATGATAACGACCATCTTTATCGGTCACAGTATTACGACCATCTTCCATAAAGATACGAATACCTTGCACACCTTTCTCATCATCATCTTGTAATTCATTCATATTGTCATCAACGAAGACAACACCCGCAATAAAACCACGGCTACGAATCAAATCTTCACGAATAACAACACTCGCTTTAGAAACGTTAGATTTCACAGCAACCGCTGCCATCGTGCCTGATGCAAATGCAACATTCGTTGAAACACCAAGTTTTGCATTTGCCCCAACCACAACAGTGTACACCAGTTTTTTAACTGAAGCTGCTGCCACCACACCTATATTAAAGCTTAGGTCTCTCCCATTACTCGCAATAACAGGGTCTGCCACCGAAACACCATCAAGCATGGCAGAACCCACTTGATAACGGAAACCAAGTGGTAAGGTATCACTGATAATAGTTGCACTCGAAGCAGCTACAACATTCACATTCTCAATGCTCACTTGATAAGCAACGCGATCACCAATAGCTGCCGATGCTGTTAATGCTGTTTTTTGTACAAACAGGTTC
>CAMZLG010000070.1 GCA_947311495.1 uncultured Zetaproteobacteria bacterium | reverse complement strand
TGACCTCCCAAGACTGTTTGGCATCACGTCTATCACGCAGCAGTGAATCAGCCTCATCCAAGACCAATACTGCACCTTCTGCCGCTGCTTCCTCAAACATGCGAGCAATATTCTTCTCTGATTCACCAACATACATACCCAACAAGTCCGATGCTTTTTTACTAAGTAATGGCATATCCAATGATTTGGCAATAAACCCTGCAAGCGCAGTCTTACCTGTACCAGGCGCACCATAGAAACAAATATTGCCGCGCTTGCTCCGTTTAAGCCCTTCAATCATGTTTTCTATATCCACATTGGTATTCAAGTAGCTCACATCATAATCCAGGTTGTCTTTTGCAATTCGAGGCAACGGTTTGAGTGACATGGCTTTGAGGCTATTGTTCACAACCTGTTCCAACACTTGGTCAACGTTTTCACCATCATTGGGGAGCCTAGAAGCCACCTTGCTCACTTTATTGACTTGAGCAGGTGAAAGAGACTCATGCATCGCCATGCGTTCCATAAAATGCGTACTGACATGTTTATTCTTCAAATACCGTTGCACGATATTAAGCCGAACAGATTTTGGCGGCGTATTTAGCTCCATCACATAATCAAACCTTCTTAAAAAAGCAGCATCAATTTGTTGAACTTGATTACACACCCAAATCGCAGGCGTTTGATTCTCTTCCAGCGTTTTATTCATCCAACCTTTATTCTCACCCGACTTTTGTTCCATACCAAAAAATGAGAATGAGCGCGATGGAAACACATCTTCAACCTCATCAAAAAGAATCATACTCTGGCTATCTTTACTTAAGAGCTGCTGGCTTAAGCGATAGTTGCTTAGCCTATTGTGTGAACGAATCGCATCGCCATCATCATCTTCCGTTTTCACTTCAAACAACTGACAGCTTAGTGAAGTTGCCAACAAACGAACCAACTCCGTTTTGCCCGTGCCTGGTGTGCCATAAAGCAAAATGTTTACGCCCTTCTCACCTTTTTTCAGTGTAGTTTTCAGGATGTCTTGGAGAAGCTTAATGTCTGCTTTTGCATGAGGGTAGTCTTCAAAAGACAAAGATGAAGTTTGTGATGGCAATAAAAAGTGAGACAGCAAATCATTCACATCCTTATTTTCTGCCAGTAGCGCATCTTGAAGTTCATCAAGCAAATCAAACTTACCTTCATCATAGTAATTTCGGGAGACATTCAATAAACCAGCTTTGCGTAAAACTGCCCGTTTTGAAAGCGCTTCTCGCACTTCAGCCAGTGACAACTTCATAACTGTGGATAGCATCTGATAGAATCGTTGCTCAGATTCAATTTTACAATACCTGAACAAATCACCCCAAACAGAGCTTCCTTCAACCAATACAGCAAATTCAAGTATCTTTTGCTCAGGACTACTCAAAGTTAGTTGAGTCGCCATCAGTTCAATATTATGGCGCACTATAGAGTTAGCTTCCTTTGCTTCAAACTGCTTAAGTTTCTTGTGAATTGCTTTCTTTAGAAATTTAGATGTAAACTTACTTTCGTCTTGATCAAACTCAGGCAGTTCTAAAAATGATGCCACATCATCATCTTCATAACCAGTCTTCGGGTTAAACAGTCCTCGAAATGCCCAATCATGATGAGCAACCAATCTTAACAACCATATTGCAGCCAACGGTTGATTCTCTTTGCTCTCACTGACAATTCTATTGATATAATCTCTCGCCATTTGATGTCTCCTTCGCTTTTGATTAAGCAAGGCTACAGCACCATACGTCAATTAGTGTCGCAAGAGAACAAGGGCTATTTTGATGAGTTAAAGCCGAAGAAGAAAACACCTATTGGCTTTTCATGTTGAGCGAAGTGGCGCTGTTATACCTCTAATTCATTCCAAGGTTTGAAATCTTTAAGCGTTTGAATTTCAGGCCAAGCACCTGAGAAATTAATGGCTCTATCATCAATGCTCACATGAGCAGGCGGCTTCGATGTTGGAAACGCTAAACCTTTAGGATCACCATCATGGTTTTCTGCCCAACCATGTTGAATAAACCACGCTTTCATGGCATCAATACCACCGGGAAGCCCACTTCGGGCAGAAAAAATATGCACATCAAAATCAATCAATGCTTTTTCAATAAAGTCGAACGCACCCGCAATGGGTGCATCCATAATCTTATCCGCTCCATGCCAACCACTATTGTAAGTATGGATAGTTCCATCAAAGTCCAAGCAAAGGATGGGTTTTCTAATATCTAACTCCATTACTCAAAAGCTTCTTCATCTGATCTAAAGAACACATATTATCTGCATGCATTCCATAGCCTGCAAAGCTTGAAATGTAGAATTTCAAATCAAAACTCTCAGAAGGTGCAAGTTTACTCATGGCTTCTGACGATAGAATTTTATACAAGCTTCCCTTTCTAGGGTTATGATTAGCAAAAATAAATATCACCTCAGGTTTAGCCATTACATCAAATAATATCTCTGGCTTCTTCTTCGCTTGATTATACTTGATTAGACCCAAATCATCTAGCTGACCAAACTGTTCCTCCATCATTTGTAAACAATCTCTTCTTTTTTTGTCATTAGCCAAGACAGCTTCAAAGTCACTTAAGTGTTTTATAATTCCTGAACTACCATCTAATGCTCCATCGCCATACTTCATTTCAATAAAAACAGGCTTACACAACTTCGCGCCCTTTCTATCATCCGCACCCCAGTACACTGCTAAAATATCAATCTTTGCACCAATGTCTGTATCACTGAACTCAATGTCTAAAATAAAATACTCACTTTCATTAGATATTGGAGAATGATTATTTTCCCTAGCAACTAATTGCTGGAACTCACGCTCTGCCTTTCTATTTCCACTAAAATAAAAGTCCATTACCTCTTTCAAGGCTGGAATTGCATTCACCCATTGAATTAACTCTTCCTCATTCGTAACCTTAGTTGGTAGGTTGGGCAATTCACAAAAACTTTTGTTATATTCCTTGTCAAAAAAAGCATGGTATTCCAATCCTTGTCGTTCGAGCTTAAGAAGATTACCTCCACGGTAATAAATATTAATATATTCATCACGAATAGCTAACATCAAAGTATCGTCAAGCTTCACTCGTTCAAGCAACGCACTCAATATACCTGTTTTCAAATCGGTCATAAATTCTTTGGACAACTTCCTCATACTTCTAACTCCTCTCCATCTTTTATCCTTACCACATTATCAAAGTGGTTCACAAAATCATCACCTTGCAATGTATGAATAGGCACCAGTTTGTCGGGTTGGATTCCCTGCGTCAATGATTGCAAATCTTCAAGCCAAGCATGACCACTGGTATGCACATGCTGCCATTCGCCCCCATATTTTGCAGGCATATCAGCCATGGCAACACCAGCATCACCTTTATTGAGGTAGCCTTGCCACATGGAATAAATAAAGGCGATGCCTTCTTTATTGTTAAGTTTTTGGACAATTTTTTCCATGAATCCCCATGAAAGTCTAAGCACCACATCAGGCGCTTTTCGAATCATTTCCCCTGGATAAATTTTAAGGTGTGCTGCACCCTCTAACACATCGTCCAAGCCATGCTCTTTCATTCTGGCTTCTTGTCTGCTTTCAAAAAACACACGCATATGATCGCCTTTATGCGGCGGAAGTCCTTTCGCAAACACTTTTGCCTGCGTCAACACATAGTATTGATACAAGTCAATCACCATCACTTTCTGTTTGCGTTTACACGCTCGATAGACAGATACAATCCTATCAATATTGCTTCCTGCTGCTAAAACACACGATAAGTTTTGTTTCGAAAAAGCATCAGCAAAACCCGCTTCCACATCCGTTTCACTTTCAAACCCAACATGATGTTTGCCACCTAAAGTGGTGCCTTCCATCAGCATACAATCAATATGCCCAATTTGCTTAGGCAAATTATGGAATGTTTTTGATTTACGGCCGTGACCACGCAAATCACCACTGTATAAAATTCGTTTCCCTTCCACTTCAATCAGCAAAGTCGAAGCACCAAATGCAGAATGATCCATCAAGTAGGGTGTAATTTTGAAATCAGCCAAAGTAAAGGGCTTCCACTGCTCAAAGCTTTCACACCGCTGAACAGCTTTGTGAAGGTGCAACTCAGGCGGGTAAAAAATATTACCAACCTCAATCATCGCCTTGCTTTCCTTGCTCATATAAATCGGAATAGAATGATGCACGTGATCCAACAGACCAAAATGATCAGGGTGGGCATGTGAAAGCAAAACACCTAAAATGGGCTTCTGCATTTCACCATCAAATAAACCTTCAACATCACTCAGGATACCATTGTCTATACTTGGATTAGCTAGATCATCAGCATTAACCGCCTTTCCTCCCTTCTCCATCAAGGGCATTCCCAAATCAAGAATAATTCGCCCTGAATCGGCGATAACCTCGATGCAGCTTCCACCAATCACTTCTGTCCCACGATGCACAATAATTTTTACCATTCAATAACCCCTTGTTTTTAAACCAACATGCCCATGCTAGCACACTATGCGTCAACTACTGTCGCATTAAAACAGGATTATCCAATCCATTAATCAAGCAACTACGAACACTTCGTTGAGTTAACCAAACAAACCCATACTTCATCAATAGATGCTCGGCTATCCATTATAGTTCATTCATCACAAAAATAATCAGCATGTCCCTTATTGATTAAGCTATCGAGGTTTTCTATGAGTTCTTCGTGATAAAGTTTAGGCGCACTTAGATTACATTTCTCAACATGTTGTCTTAAACGTGTTAAATCAGCAGTGTCTAACCCGCCTCTTAAAAAGCTGTAGTAAATAAGTGAATCACGGATTTTATCAAAATACGGCATGAAAAAATCTAATCCTTCTCTTTGAACACAAAATGCAAATGCTTGTCGGTTCATCCATAAATAGTCATCCATCGGGCTTGGTGATTTTCCTTCCTCACTGACCCCCCACGACATTGCAATTCGTTTTATTAATGCCGAATCAGGTTGGTAGTTGATGAGAACCAAGAATGAAAAATATACAGCGGGGAAGCATTCAAAACTATCTCCCCATTCTTTAGGTATAAAAGCTTTAGCAGCCGCCTCTTTAGCTTCATCAAATCGGGGAGGGTAATGAAGCTTCTGCGCATC
>CAMZLG010000069.1 GCA_947311495.1 uncultured Zetaproteobacteria bacterium | reverse complement strand
TTTCCACCTTGAAAGTGAACTTTTTGAAGAAATCATGGTCAAACGACCCATTTGGATGCCACAATAGCGTCATGAAGTGGCTGAAATACATATTGATAATGAGTTTATTGTTGACGATAGGCTGCACCAAAAAACCACCACAAAATATGGACAATAGCTGCAAAATCTTTGAAGAAAAAAGCAGTTGGTATGCCTATGCCAGCCATGCTTATGAAAAATGGGGTGTACCCATTCATGTGCAGCTTGCCATTATTCACCAAGAATCTCGCTTTACAGCCAAAGCGCGTCCACCCAAAGACTATCTCTTATGGTTTATCCCATGGGAGCATAAATCCTCGGCGTATGGTTATGCCCAGGTGAAAGATGGAACATGGGACTGGTATAAAGAAAAAACAGGGAATCGAAGCGCAAGCCGAAGTGATTTTGCCGATGCCACCGACTTTATCGGCTGGTATGGCAACTACACATACAAAACTTTAGGCGTATCCAAATGGGATGCCTACAATCAATATTTAGCTTACCATGAAGGGCATGGTGGATTTAAGAAGAAATCTTACCTGAAAAAACCTTGGTTGGTCAAAGTGGCGCAAAAGGTCAAACGCAGGGCTGGCATGTATCAAGCCCAGCTTAAAAAATGTCAGGGTGAATTAGAAAAACCTTGGTGGCGCTTCTAAGTGTTGCAAAAAGGCAGCTTGTATTTAACAAGCTGCCTTTACCATCAAGCTATAAACCCTAAAACCTATATGCTACACCCAAAGAGCCTGAGCCTACGGTGAAATCAGCCGTACTTGAACCTTGGTAATCTCCTGATGAACGAAGTGAAAAGATATTCCAATTTAGATTCACATTCTCCCAGTTGTAACCAATACCAACACCAAAAGAACCACCACTATAGTCTTCAGAAATACCTGATGTTGACCCATTCCAAGTATCGCTAAAATAGCCTAATGAGCCGTAATATGTGAAGCCCAAGCCATTCGGTCCAAATCGAACATCAGCATCAAAACCTGACATCTCGCTATTTGTATCAGCTGTTTCAACTAAGGTGTACAATGCTCCATTAAGCGAGATATAGTCAGTGAAGTCATAGCCTCCAACAATCGCTAACCCACCCCACGAAAAAGCATTAATAGAAAAGCCATCATCCACAATAATGGTTAAAGACTTACTTGCCAAACCAATATTAAACTTTCCTTCTTCTGCCACAGCTTGTGTTGAAACCATTGCTACCAAGAGTATAGCGACTGCGATTATATACTTTTTCATATTATCCCTCCCAGAATATATTTAGCGTAAAGTATATATATATATGATTTATCAAAGTTTATTGGCTTGCTGACGCAGTAAATGGTCAGCAAGTGTTAAGGCAAGCATGGCTTCTGCAATCGGTACTGCGCGAATGCCTACGCACGGGTCATGCCTACCTTTGGTAATGATTTCAGTTTCATTGCCGTGAATATCAATCGTTGGCCGTGGTTTTAAAATCGATGATGTGGGTTTCAAACCCATGCGCACATGAATCGTATCACCATTGGAAATACCACCCAACACCCCACCAGCATGATTGCTTTGAAAGCCATCTTTGCGAATCGCATCACCAAACTCAGAACCACGCGCTTCAACGCAGGCAAAACCATCACCCACTTCCACAGCTTTGACGGCTTGAATGCTCATCATGGCTTTGGCTAAATCGGCATCCAATCTATCAAACACAGGTTCACCCAGGCCCACAGACACACCTTTGGCTTCAACGGTCACAGATGCACCAATGGAATCACCTGTTTTACGAAGTTTATCCATAAAGTCTGCCATTTCTTTCGCAGCATCTGCATCAGGCGAGAAAAAGGGGTTGTTATATATTTCATCAAAAGAGAAGTTTTCAGGGTTAATTTTGATGGGGCCAATTTGGTCAACCCAACCACGGATTTGAACACCTGAATGCGCCAAAAACTTACGTGCTACCGCGCCTGCTGCCACACGCATGGCTGTTTCGCGTGCTGATGAGCGACCGCCACCACGGTAGTCACGGAAACCATACTTATGATGATAGGTATAATCGGCATGGCCGGGGCGAAACTTATCTTTGATGTCTGAGTAATCTTTGCTGCGTTGATCGGTATTGCGAATCAATAATGCAATCGGGCAACCTGTGGTTTTACCTTCAAATACACCCGACAAAATTTCCACCTCATCGGCCTCACGGCGTTGGGTGGTATATTTAGATTGCCCAGGTTTACGCTTATCCAAGTCAGGTTGAATATCAGCTTCCGACAGCGCAACACCCGCAGGGCAACCATCCACAATCGCCACCAACGCTTTACCGTGCGACTCTCCTGCTGTGCTGACACGAAAGATTTGACCAATACTAGAACCTGACATTTATTACCCTTACCTTCTGTCTAAAGTCTATTAAATTATAATGATTTAGCTTGCCTAGATAGTGTTCTCTAGCAAGGCGGAATAAGCAAGCTTACTGCTGTAAGTGCGCGTTTCCAACACCGCTAGCGAACAATAAATAGGTGA
>CAMZLG010000068.1 GCA_947311495.1 uncultured Zetaproteobacteria bacterium | reverse complement strand
GTCAACTACTTGCATGAAGTTAGCTTGTTTGGCCGCTGTTCTTTGAATGCGTCTGCTCAACATAATGTCACTTCGGTTGCAGCAGAAAATAGCATTGTTTTACTGTTTACAGCCAGTGAATTACAACAAGCTTTTAATAAATTTCCAGACTTGCAAATTCAATTTTCTAAAGACTGCTTAATTAGGAAGCGTGTTGAGCTTCTTTCCGCGATTCCTGCCTTTTCGCGCATTCCGATGGGGTTGAAGTTTCTTCTGGCAAAGCGGTGCTGGACAGTGAATTATGCTAAAAAAGAAGTGATTAAACATGCCAATGAACTTATGCCCAACGTAGGATTTATCTTGAAAGGTGTGGCTCTTTTGCATGATGAACATGACGGGCAAGCGCCAATTTACTGCGGACGTATGCGTAGGAGTGATATTGTGGGTTTGCCAGCTTTGATGCACAAAGGTGTAAGCTCACTATCTATCACAGCCGAAACAGATTGTGAGTTGTTATGCATGAGCTTTCAAGACGCGGAAGACTTGATGGACTTACAGTCTCGTGTCCGCAAGAAATTAAGGGAAACAGCGGTTGCATTTTCAGATCAAATCACCCGAACTATTTTATTACAAAAGAAAACTGAGCCTAAATCATAAGTTCAATTTTGTAATAGCTTTAAAGTGCTGGTAAGATTTGGTCATGAAAAAACATCCATCTTTTGACATACTTTCCAAACAAATAAAGCAGCGAATTCTTCTTCTCGATGGTGCTATGGGCACCATGATTCAAGCATATAAACTGGAAGAAGCTGATTATCGCGGTGAGCGATTTGCTGATTGGCCAAGCGAGCTTAAAGGCAACAATGACTTGCTTTCTTTAACCCAGCCGCAAATTATCAAAGACATTCACACTGCATATTTAGATGCTGGTGCGGATATTCTTGAGACCAACACATTCAACTCCAATAAACCATCCATGGCTGATTATGGCATGGAAGAATTGGTGTATGAAATGAATGTGGCAGGCGCAAAACTTGCGCGTGAAGCTTGTGATGCAGCTTCAACGGATGCTAAACCACGTTTTGTAGCCGGTGTGGTTGGTCCGACTTCGCGGACTGCTTCGATTTCGCCTGATGTGAATGACCCTGGCTTTCGTAATGTCACGTTTATGGAACTTGTTGAGACTTATAAAGTTGCTACCAAAGGTTTGGTGGATGGTGGTTCGGATATTATTCTCATCGAAACCGTGTTTGATGTGCTCAATGCCAAGGCTGCGATTTATGCGGTTAAAGAAGCTTTTGAAGAGATTGGCTTGGAACTTCCCATTATCATTTCAGGCACCATTACCGATGCCTCAGGGCGCACATTATCAGGTCAAACTGCCACGGCTTTTTACAATTCTATGGCACATGCTGAACCGATTTCGATTGGACTAAACTGTGCGTTAGGCGCAGGTGAATTACGCCAATATATTGAGGAGTTATCTAATACTTCTTCATGTTATATCAATGCGCACCCTAATGCAGGGCTTCCCAATGCTATGGGTGGTTATGATGAAACACCTGAAGAAATGGCAGCCGAGATTGGCGAGTGGGCAAGGTCTGGATTTTTAAATATTATTGGTGGTTGTTGTGGTACATCACCAGAGCATATCAAAGCTATGGCAAAAGCGGTTGAAGGTGTAACGCCGCGAACCATTCCTGATGTAAAGGTGCAATGCCGTTTGTCAGGTTTAGAGCCTTTGTTTATTGATGAGTCATCATTGTTTGTCAACGTGGGCGAGCGCGCAAATGTCACTGGTTCTGCCAAGTTTAAACGCCTTGTCATGGAGGGTGACTACGACACCGCTTTGGATATTTGCCGCGAACAAGTGGAAAATGGTGCGCAAATCATTGATGTGAACATGGATGAAGCCATGCTCGATGGTAAAGCTGCGATGCGTACTTTCTTGAATCTTATCGCATCTGAACCTGATATTTCCAAAGTGCCTGTGATGATTGACTCGTCCAAATGGGAAATCATTGAAGAAGGTTTGCAGTGTGTGCAGGGCAAAGGTGTGGTCAACTCTATCTCGCTTAAAGAAGGCGAGGAAAACTTTATCCGCCAAGCCAAACTTATTCGCAAATATGGTGCAGCAGCCATCATCATGGCATTTGATGAAGATGGGCAAGCCGATACGTTTAAGCGCAAAACCGAGATTTGTGCGCGTTCGTATAAGGTATTGACCGAAAAGTGCGGGTTTCCGCCCGAAGACATTATTTTTGACCCCAATATCTTCGCCATTGCCACAGGCATTGAAGAACATAATAACTATGCCGTGGATTTCATTGAAGCCACGGGCTGGATTAAGAAAAACCTACCCCACGCCATGATTTCAGGCGGCGTGTCCAACGTATCCTTCTCATTCAGAGGCAATAACCCTGTACGTGAAGCGATTCACTCTGTCTTTTTGTATTATGCCATCAAGCAGGGCATGGATATGGGCATTGTGAATGCGGGCATGTTGGAAGTGTATGAAGATATTCCAAGCGAATTGCGTGATGCTGTTGAAGATGTAGTCTTAAATAAACATCCCGATGCCACGGATAACCTGTTGGATATTGCTGAAAAATATCGGGGTGATGGCGCGGTTGCTAAAAAAGCCGATGATGAATGGCGTAAGCTGCCTGTTGCCAAGCGTTTGGAACATGCGTTGGTCAAAGGTATTGATGCTTTTGTCACTGAAGACACTGAAGAAGCGCGTCAGGCGTTTGATGCACCGATTGAAGTGATTGAAGGCCCACTTATGGACGGTATGAATGTAGTGGGTGACTTGTTTGGTGAGGGTAAAATGTTCTTGCCGCAAGTGGTGAAATCGGCGCGGGTGATGAAAAAAGCCGTGGCTTATTTGATGCCATACATTGAAGCGGGCAAAGCTGAGGGTGTGGATTCATCCAACGGTAAAGTCTTGATGGCGACGGTCAAAGGCGATGTGCATGATATTGGGAAAAATATCGTGGGCGTGGTGCTTCAGTGCAACAACTTTGAAGTGATTGATTTGGGTGTGATGGTACCCACGGCAACGATTTTGGAAGAAGCCAAGAAGCAAGATGTGGATATTATCGGGTTATCTGGCTTGATTACACCATCTTTGGATGAAATGGTGCATATCGCCAAAGAAATGAAGCGTTTGGACTTCACTTTGCCTATTATGTTGGGTGGTGCGACCACATCCAAAGCGCATACCGCCGTGAAAATCTTCCCTGAATATGATGAGCCGATTGTGTGGGTAAAAGATGCTTCTCGCGCTGTGGGTGTGGCGCAAAATTTGATTTCAGAGCTGAATCGTGCGGAGTTTGTCAAAAATATTCGTGAAGAGTATATCGGTGTGCGTGAGCGTTATCTGGGCAGACAAAAACAAACGAATTGGTTAAAGCTTGAAGTAGCCCGTGCCAATTCCACGCCGCTGAATGAAGATACCATTGCACCTGCACCCAAAAGATTGGGTGTGCAAAGCTTGGATAACTTATCCATTGCTGATATTCGAGAGTATATTGATTGGTCGCCATTCTTTGGTGCGTGGGAGTTAAACGGCGCATATCCGCGTATTTTAAATGACCCACACAAAGGCAAAGAAGCGCAGAAACTCTTTGATGAAGCTAATCAGTGGTTGGATAAAATTATTGATGAAGATTGGTTTACCGCCAAAGCGGTGTTTGGTTTGTTTGCTGCCAATGCCACGGATGATGACAGCGTGAAAGTGTATGCTGATGAGACTAGGGCAGAGGAATTAACCCGCTTCCATTTCCTGAGACAACAAACGGATAAAAAAGATAAACGTGCCAATCTCTGCTTGAGTGATTTCATTTCCAAATCGGGCAATGACCATATCGGCGCATTTGCCGTGTCTATCTTTGGTGCAGAAGAAAAAGCCAAAGCCTATGAAGCCGAACACGATGACTATGCCGCGATTATGATTAAAGTCTTGGCAGACCGTTTGGCAGAAGCATTGGCAGAAATGCTGCACAAACAAGTTCGTGCAGACTTCTGGGGTTATGCCGCAGATGAATCATTAAGCAGTGAAGAGATGATTAGAGAGAAATACCAAGGCATTCGCCCTGCGGCGGGTTATCCTGCATGTCCAGACCACACCGAAAAAGGCACGCTTTGGCAGCTTTTAGATGTGGAAGCTAATGCAGGTATGCAAATCACCGAATCCTTCGCCATGTTGCCCACAGCAGCAGTGTCAGGCTTGTATTTCGCCAACCCTGAATCGCACTACTTTATGGTGGGTAAAATCAACAAAGACCAAGTTCAAGAATATGCCAAACGCAAAGGTATGAG
>CAMZLG010000067.1 GCA_947311495.1 uncultured Zetaproteobacteria bacterium | reverse complement strand
GCATATTGGCTGGTCATATTTTTGGCTTCGTTAAACTGTTGTTCCGCTAATTCCAACATCTCAGGCTCATTCAATGCTGTTAAATAACTCAAACACACATGTTTCAGCTTGCGTTGTTGCATAGCCTCATCACTTAAATCAGGTGTGTCTTGCATGTCACGATAGGTGGTAAGCAGCTTATCTTTTAAGGCGCATGCCATGCTTGATTTGAGTCGCTCTCTTGCCGCAAACACTTGGCTTGGATTCACCGTATCATGTTGCATCAACCATGCTTCCTGCATATCCGATACCGAAGGCAGGCTTAATGCTTCTGCTTTAAGTGCTGGGGATAAGTCTTTGTTTTCTAACACGGATTTCATGGCGTTGATGATAGTGTCCAAGTTGTTGTCATCGCCCAACATCAGTTGGATGATGCTGTGGCTGGCTAAAGCTTGGGCTGCTGACCATTGATTGAATGGGTTGTTATCATGCTGCATCAAAAAGGCATAATCGTCATCTGAATAATCATATTCTAAGATGACAGGCGCAGAAAAATCACGCAATAAGGATGGAATGGGTTGGCTGCTGATATGTTCAAACGAAAAAGCCTGTTTTTCTTGGGTTACCAATAAAGTCTGTTCATCCATCAACATCTTTCCATCTTTATCCAACAATGCCATTTTAAGCGGAATCAAATACGGTTTTTTCTGCTCGGATTCAGATGTGGCAGGGCAAGATTGTTCACAGCTTAATGTGCAAGTTTGGCTATCTACATCATAGTTTAGAGAGATTTTGAGGTGTGGTGTGCCTGCTTGATTATACCAAGTCTGCATTTGGCTTAAATCACGGTCATTGGCATCCGCCATAGCATTTAAAAAGTCTTCCGTGGTCACGGCTTGCCCATCATGTCGCTCAAAATACAAATCCATACCTTTGCGGAAACCGTCTTCGCCTAACAGCGAATGATACAAACGCACCACTTCTGCGCCTTTTTCATACACGGTTACGGTGTAGAAATTATTGATTTCAACAAAGGATGCGGGGCGGATGGGATGCGCCATGGGGCTTGCATCTTCGGCAAACTGGTGGGTTCGCAACAAGCGCACATCTTCAATGCGTTTCACGGCTCTATCATGTAAATCTGCAGTAAATTCTTGGTCGCGGAACACGGTTAACCCTTCTTTAAGGCTTAATTGAAACCAATCGCGGCAGGTGACACGGTTGCCCGTCCAATTATGAAAATATTCATGCCCAATCACCGCTTCAATAGCGATATAATCATTATCGGTTGCCGTTTCTGGGCTGGCAAAGACAAGGCGGGAATTAAAGATGTTTAAACCTTTATTTTCCATCGCCCCCATATTAAAATCATCCACGGCAACAATCATAAACAGGTCAAGGTCGTATTCCAGACCAAAGCGTTGCTCATCCCAAACCATGGCGCGTTTGAGCGATGCCATGGCAAAGTCGCATTGGTGGATATGATGCGGTTCGGTGTAGATTTGTAGGGTAATGTTTCGACCTGATTGGGTGGTAAAACTATCTTCAACCTTGGCTAAATCGCCTGCCACCAAAGCAAAGAGGTAGCAGGGCTTGGGGAAGGGGTCATGCCATTCTGCGAAATGTTTTCCATCAGCTAAATCACCGCTGTTGATGGGATTACCATTGGATAAAAGCACAGGGTTACTGGCTTTGTCGGCAATAATGTGAACTGTAAATGTCGCCATCACATCAGGGCGGTCTTGGAAGTAGGTAATGCGCCTGAAGCCATGGGCTTCGCACTGGGTGCAATAATTGCCCGATGAGCGGTATAAACCTTCCAAAGCTGTGTTGGCTTGCGGGTTGATGATGGTGACGATTTCGAGGGTGAAGGCATCGGGTGTGTTTTTAAGTGTTAAACCTTTATCGGACAGCTCATATTGGCTTGTTTCTAATGTTTTGCCATTCATCTTGATGCTTTCAAGGCTTAGATGTTCGCCATTAAGCAGCAAGTCACCTGCGCGATTGCGTTTGTATTCCACCGTTGCCGTCACTTGGGTGCGCTCAGGCTCTAATTCAAAGCATAACAACACATGGTTTACGGCAAATGTTGGTTGTTGATAGTCTTTTAAATAAATCGTTTGCGTCATGCTTTATCCTTTAATGTCGTCACTTTCGCATTTTTTCTCGTCATACCCGCAAAGGCGGGTATCCACTTCTTTTAATATGGATGAAACTCCCTTTCGGTCGTTGCTTCGCTCCCACCTGCGTGGGAATGACGGTGTTTCTGTATTTGTGCTTACCCGAACAATAGTTTCAGCCCAATTAAAATGGTAATGATTTCGTAAGTTCGTTTAATCAGGGTGTTGCCTTTGAGTATTGCCAAATGGCTGCCGATATAACCACCGATGAACGAACCAAGCAATAGCGCAATCAGCCAATCCCATTGGATGTCGGACAATAGCCCCACAGTCACCGCACCTGCACCATTCCAAAATACACCCACCATCACCAATGTGTATGCCACGGCATGTTTATAATCCAAACCAAACCAACGGATGAGGAATAGGGTGACAAATAACCCTGTGCCTGAAGTCAGCGAGCCATTGAGTATGCCTATGATAAACAATACCAGCCCACCGATGATAAAACCGCGCTGTTGCATGTTTTTCGCTTGATACACTTGCCCCAAGCTTGGGCTAAACACCGAATACACACCCAAACTGATGGTCAATAACCCCAATGCGACATGGGCAAGCGCATCAGGGATTTGCACAATGATAAACCCGCCAATCACCACACCAGGCAAACCTGAAATCAACATC
>CAMZLG010000066.1 GCA_947311495.1 uncultured Zetaproteobacteria bacterium | reverse complement strand
GCATGTTCCAACACGGGGGCAGTATCCACATAAACACGCTGCCCATGTTCACCAAGCAAAATATCCAAATCTCGCGCTAAAGCTTTGAGTTTTTTCTTCATCAGCTCGTGGTAGTCATCACCTCTAGCATAGCTGGCAATCACGCCTTGCTGCGGCGAAACTTCAACATCATCAGGGGCGGTATACGGAAAACCCAAAGAAATCACGCTTTGAATGCCATCCAACATGGTTGCAGGTTGTTTGCGCCGCATGGTGCGCACTGCTTCACCCATATAATCCATATCACCATACATCTTGGCATCCACCCACCTGTCCAAAGCATCTTGGTCGATGGTGTTGATATGCGGGCGGGTGAAAGCGCACAATTCAAAACCATGTGTTTGCGCAAGCTGTATGATTTCTTCTTTTTGTGAGGCAGACATAACCGCGCCATTTAAACATATAGAGCTTAGAGACTGTATAGTTTTTATTCTGTAAGCATTGGGCTATGGTTGCGACCACCCAAGGATGGAGAGGCTTATGTCTGATGATTTTGATGTGAATGACCCGAAAAACAAAGCAGCCATGGCGCATGTGAAAGCATTACTTGAGCACTTTGGCGAAGATCCAGAGCGCGAAGGTTTGCTCGAAACACCCAAGCGTGTGGTCAAAGCATTTGAAGAATATTTTGCAGGTTACCAAGAAGACCCATCCGAACATCTGCGCAAAACCTTTGAGGAAGTGGAAGGTTATGATGAATTGGTCATGGTGTCGGATATTGATGTGCATAGCCATTGCGAACACCATCTTGCGCCATTTTTTGGCAAAGCGCATATAGCATATATCCCCAATGGGCGTGTTGTGGGTTTATCGAAATTAGGGCGTTTGGTGGATGGTTTTGCTAAGCGGCTTCAGGTTCAAGAAAAATTAACTATGCAAATTCATAATGCCATGGAAGAGGTATTGCAGCCTGCAGGTGTAGCCGTGATTTTGCAGTGTAAACATTCATGCATGTGTTATCGCGGTGTGAAAAAACCTGATGCCATCACCACCACATCTAAGCTGAGTGGATCTTTTCTTAATAACCCATCTTCTCGCCTTGAACTTTTTCAACTGATTAACAATAAGAACGTCTAAATATATCGCTACTGGTATTTTACGCATAAATTAGGCACTCTGCGCCGCCTTTAAGGGTGATTGGCTGTTGTTATAGCTGCGGAGAAAACCATGTTTTATGCCTTATATAAAAAGCACGTTTGGAGTGCTAAAGACGATATTTTATCAGGTCTAACCGTTGCGCTTGCGTTGGTTCCCGAAGCGGTTGCTTTTGCATTTGTCGCTGGTGTCCATCCTTTGGTTGGGCTTTATGCTGCATTTATGGTTGGGCTTATTACATCACTGGTGGGTGGTCGCCCGGGTATGATTTCTGGCGCAACAGGCGCTTTGGCAGTGGTGATGGTGGCATTGGTTGCGCAACATGGTGTTGAATACTTGTTTGCCACTGTGGTGCTGATGGGTGTGTTACAAATTATCTTTGGTTTGCTCAAGTTTGGTAAGTTTATTCGTATGGTTCCTTATCCTGTGATGTTGGGTTTTGTGAATGGTTTGGCGATTGTTATTTTCTTGGCGCAAATTCCTCAATTCCAAGTCGATGGGCAGTGGATGCAAGGCGCAGACCTTTATGTGATGTTGGGTTTGGCAGCGGCAACCATGGCGATTATGTTTGTATTACCCAAGATAACGAGTGCAGTGCCTGCAGGTTTGGTGGCGATTGTAGGTTTATCTGCGGCAGTGATTTTTGCAGGGCTTGATACCAAAACCGTGGGCGATATTGCCCATATTGGAGGTTCGCTGCCTCCGTTTCATATTCCATCTGTTCCGCTTAACCTTGAAACATTATATATTATTTTACCTTATGCTGTGATTTTGGCAGCCATTGGTTTGATTGAATCGTTGTTGACCATGACGGTGTTAGATGAGCTGACAGGTACACGTGGACAAGGCAATCGCGTGTCCATTGGGCAAGGTGCTGCCAATGTGGTGACAGGATTCTTTGGTGGCATGGGTGGTTGCGCCATGATTGGGCAGTCCATGATTAATATATCATCGGGTGGGCGGCGCAATCTTTCAGGCATTGCCGCCGCATTGTTTTTATTGTCCTTCATTCTTTTTGCCAATGAACTGATTGAAAAAATTCCCGTTGCCGTGTTGGTGGGTATTATGTTTATGGTGGTGATTGGCACATTTGAATGGGGAAGTTTTAATATGTTCAATAAAATCCCTAAACAAGATGTGTTTGTGGTGGTGTTGGTTACGATTGTAACCGTGTTTACCGACCTTGCCATCGCTGTGGTTGTTGGTGTGATTGCATCAGCTTTGGTGTTTGCATGGCAGAATGCCAAACATATTTATGCTGTACCCAAAGATTTGGAATCAGGTGAGCGTGTTTATGAGATGCACGGACCATTATTTTTTGCATCAGCGCATAGGTTTAATGAATTGTTTGACCCAGAAAATGATCCAAATGAAGTGATTATTGATTTTGCGCATTCGCGTGTTGCCGACCACTCCGCCATTGAAGCCATTGATAATTTGGCAGAGAAATACAAAAAAGCGGGCAAAAATCTTCATTTACGGCACTTGAGTCAAGATTGTAAAGCACTGTTGAAAAAAGCGGGGAGTTTGGTGGAAATCAACATCAAGGAAGATCCGCATTATCACATCGCAGACGACAAACTCGCCTAATTGGTCTCTTTTACCTTTTATTGATTTGATGCCAGCGTTAAAAGTGCTCATGTACAAGTAGTACATTCCGCGCTTTTGCCTTGCCCTCAAACCAAACAAGGCAAAATAAATCCAATCGGTTTTGAAGTAAGAAGCTGTGCGCTTTCACCTTGCTGTGAAACAAAACAATCCAAGCTAGTTAAAATTAAAGGTTATCTTGTTTTTACTTTTTTACCTTTGTCTTATCCGCAAGTCACATAAAGCAAGGTTATAGATTTTTCAAAAATGATTCTGGCAAGCCAGTCGGACTAACCTTTTTGTTGCGAATATCTTCTAGATATATTGAGACTAGTGCCTCTTGTTCTGTAGTAAATACACTGTTTCCCATGCTTACCTTAAAACGTTCCTTAAAGTTCAGTATGAGCATTTGTAACATCATTTGGTTGATGCCTTCATTATTTGCCATGTTTTCGGTAACAGTTACAAACTGATTGTACCACGCTTGGGCAACAGGAAGAAAGATCCCACTTTGATGAACGTAATGAAGTGCTACCTTTTCTAAACCGCAGCCTTCATTGGCTATGGCTGCTAGAGTGAACCATTTGAGTTGTTTGTCAATATTGTCTGGATAGACTTGGTTTGCATGACAATAGAGGCTTGGTTGTGATTGCTTTGCTGCTAAAGTAATCCATTTCTCAGCTTCACTTTCCCCACAGATATTTTTTTGATAATCAAACATGAGACAAATTGTTCCTAGGTCATGCTGGGCATCAAAATAACCTAATTTAGCAGATTTCCGCTCTAGGTTAAGTCGCTTCTTAAGATGCGCCAACTCTTTGGAGGTTCTGTTTTTTTTGAAAAGACCTGTAGTATGGGGATCAAATTTTTGTGTGGCAAAAAGAAAGATGTCTTCTGCGGACTTTGTTTCTAGCATGCGTTTTTCGCATTGGGTGAGGTATTTTTCATATAATTTGTTTTTGTTTAGTGCGAACCTGCTATCAGTTAAAGCTTCGCAAGGGTTATCATAGTGTATTTTGGGTAAGGGAAGTCGCGTTATGAGTTCCGAAACATAGAAAGAGGCTCTGTCAATTTTGCTCAAAGCATGTTCCCTAGGTATACTTTTGTGGTTTTGAATAGCATGTAGTGCACTTTCAGAGTTTGCATAACGTTGAGACGCAGGTTTGCTATACCATTTTTTAGCAGCATTTAGGTCTGTTACTGTACCTAATCCATACTGATACATCACACCTAATGCATATTGAGAAAAGGCATAGTTTTGATTCGCTGCTTTCTCAAACCATTCCTTTGCTTTGAGGTAGTTTTTTTCAGCACCAATGCCAAAAAGGTAAGATATTCCCACATTGTGCTGCGCTCTTGGGTACTCTTGGTCGGCAGCCATCCTAAACCACTTTGTGGATTCGTTTTTATCTTGAGCAACAATTCTATTGTCATTGTAAATGAGACCAAGGTTGTATTGGGCAAGGGTGCTCCCATGGTTTGCAGCATGTTTAAGCCATTTTATAGCTTTTGATGGGTCACTGGTGGTTGACGTGCGGAAGTAGGATAGACCAAGGTTAAAACTTGCTTCAATGTGGTTTTGGTTGGCTGCTTTTTTATACCACTCTCTTGCTTTAATATCATTCTTTTCAACGGGGCGCCCTAATTCATATAAAACACCGAGAATAAACTGTGCATCTGCATGGTTTTGTTTAGCTGCTTTTTGTAACCATAATACGCCTTCTTTGCTTTTTTCTGCACTTCCGCCTTTATAAGCATAGTATGTTCCCAGTCGAGTCTGGGCTGATGCATCGCCTTGTTCAGCAGCTTGTTTGCAAAAAGGGATAGCAGCTTCCATTGGGAAGTTGTAGTAATTCTTTAGGCATTGTTCGGCAGAGCTTCCCCATGCAGGAGATGCCGCATGTAAAGATATGAGAACCAAAAAAAAGGAAATAACTTTCAGGTAAGAGTTGAGCTGTGGGTAATGAAATGTAATGATTTGCATGAACCTACCTCCGCACTTTATGAAATAAGCTACCAGATAGAGTGTTTTATGACAATGGCTTATATGTGGATCTTCAGGGAATGAACATCGCATCGCCATAAGAATAAAAGCGATAGTTGTTTTGAATCGCATGTTGATAGGCGGCTTTGATGTTGTCTTGCCCTGCAAGTGCAGAGACCAACATCAAAAGCGTGGATTTGGGCAAATGGAAGTTGGTGAGTAGGGCATCTGTCATTTTAAATTGATAGCTGGGTGTGATGAATATATCGGTGCGTGCGCTGCCCGCTTGCAGTGTACCACTTTGGCTTGCCGCTTCTAATGTTCTTAAACTTGTTGTACCCACGGCAACAATGCGATGTCCCGCTTGTTTGGCTTGATTGATGGTGTCGGCGGCTTGCTGAGAAATGATATACGCTTCTTCATGCATGATGTGGTCGTTGGTATTGTCAACCTGAATGGGCTGAAATGTACCAGGTCCAACATGCAAAGTGATATGGACAAAATTCGCACCGTGTTCTTCCATCTTTTGCATCAATTCAGGGGTTAAGTGTAGCCCCGCTGTGGGTGCGGCAACAGCACCTTTGTGTTCGGCAAATACGGTTTGGTAGCGTTGTTTATCTTCTTCAGAATCAGGACGATTGATGTAAGGGGGGAGCGGCATGTGACCATGGGACTCAATGGCAGCCCCCACATCATCGGCGATGAGTTTGACTTCAATGTTTTTGCCATCACGTTTGATGATTTTACCTGAAAATGAATCTGAGAAATGCACCATAGTACCAACGGTTAAGGGTTTATTGGCTTTTCCCCAAGCAGACCAAACATTGTCTTGTCCCAAAGGTTCGAGCAGCAGCACTTCAACTTTGCCACCACTTTCTTTTTTGCCCATCAATCTTGCGGGAATCACCTTGGTATCGTTGACCACCCAGACATCACCTGCTTGCACCAAGTATGGTAAATCAAGGATGGCTTTATCGGTTATAGACGTATCTAAATGTAATAGCTTTGCCCCATCGCGTTGTTCGAGCGGGGCTTTGGCAATCAGGTGTTCGGGTAGGTTAAAATCAAAATCAGAGACTTGCATGTGCGAACACTAGCGTAACAAGAAGCTTTATGTCTTGTTGAGTATTTTTGAGAGTTGCGTAGCTAGTTCATCTGATGTGTATGGTTTTTGTAGAAAGCCTGCCAGCCCTTTTCCTGCAAAGCGGTTGGTGGTATCTTGCTCGTTGTAACCAGAGCTTAGAATGACCTGAACATCAGGGTTGATGCGACATAGCTCCACATATGTGTCTTCGCCGCCCATGTGTGGCATGGTCATATCCAAAATGACGACATGAATTTCATGCTTGTATTCTTTGTAGACTTCTATGGCTTGCAGGCCATCTGAGGCTTGTTTGACGGATAACCCAAGGTCTATCAGCATGTCAGTACCGACTTCGCGGATAGTTTCTTCATCATCAACAATCAGGACGCAGCCATTACTGCGCCAACCAAGAGCTTTGGTTTGGGCTGAGGGCAACGGGCTTGCATTCTCTGAGGACTGTGGGAAGAAAAGCTTGAAGGTTGTGCCTTTTCCAAGCTCGCTGTATGACTTGATTGCACCTTCATGCCCGCGAACGATACCTAAAATGGCAGCCATACCTAAACCTCGACCAGTAAACTTGGTCGTGAAAAAAGGTTCGAAGATACGAGCATGGGTTTCATCATCCATGCCGCAGCCTGTGTCGGATACTTCCAAGTAGACATATAAGCCTTCTTTCAGCTCTTCATCGACAAAGGTTGTGGCTAAATAGTCTTGATCGATGCGCACAACGCCTGTCGCGATAGAAATGGCACCACTATGTTCACCAATAGCCTCGGATGCATTAATGACCAAGTTCATGATAACTTGTTGTAGTTGCGTGACATCGGCATCAATGGCAGGGAGCTGCTTGCTTAAGTCTAAGCGCAAGACAACATTTTTAGGTAATGTGACACTTAAAAGCTGGTTCATCTCAACCACTAAATCAGATAGATTGGTCGCTTGTATGATAAATTGACCTTTGCCCGAATATGCGAGCATTTGTCTGCATAGATTGGCAGCTTTTTGAGAAGCTTGGGTAATATGTTTGATGTAATGTTGAGCTTGAGAGCTTGTGTCAATTTTGATGCGTGCAAGCTCAGCATTGCCTAAAATAGCGGTTAATATGTTGTTGAAGTCATGGGCAATGCCGCCTGCCAATACACCTAAACTTTCTAGTCGCTGAACATGTTCCATTTTCTCTTGGTGTTGTTTTCGTTCTTTTTCTTCTTCGATTATTCTGGTGATGTCTTGAGTTGTCCCAACTGATTTGTAGGGGGTTCCGTGGTCATCATAAAAGGTTTTACACTTGTCATGGACATATTTAACCGTGTTGCAAGGAAGCAATAGGCGAAACTTCTGGTCAAAAGGTTGTTTCGACTTGACTGCTTCGGCATAAGCCTGGTCAACCTTGTTGCGATCATCGGGATGGACGCGGCTCATGAATGCTTCATAGGAAGGTTGGAATGTTGTTTTATCGGCACCAAAGATGTCATATTTTTCATCTGACCATGTCACTTTATTGTTGAGAAGGTCATATTCCCAACTGCCTAAGTGCGCCATTTTCTGGGCTTCTTTTAGTGCATTTTGCGAAGCGAGTAGAGCTCTCATGGAACGTTTGTGTATGATGGCATTACGTGCTAAGTGGCTTGCGCGTTTGATTAAATCAAGGTCATCGTCTGAGGGAAGTTGTGGGCTGTCGAAATACATAGCAAATGTGCCAAGGACGTGTTGTTCGCTATCCATAATAGGTTGAGACCAACAGGATTGAAGCCCAAACCTTAAAGCAAGGTCTTTGTATTTTTCCCATGATGAATCTTGTTCGATGTTATTTGTGATAACCAATTTTTTGGCAAACGCTGCAGAGCCGCAAGTGGCGATGTTGTTGCCAATGGGGAGACCATCAATGCTTTTGAGGTAAGCTTGGTCCAGCTTGGAAGATATGCCGTCTTCAAGGCTTTGCTTCTCGTCATTAGTAAACAAGATCAAGACCTGAGCATTGGGCTTGATGGTTTCGACAAAGTTAATGAGGTCAGTTAAGACAGTATTGAGAGGAATATTCGGATTGGCAATTTCTTTAAGAAGTTGGGCTTGTCCAAGCTGAAAAGTATGCTGCAGGTGATTGTCTGTGTAGTCTGTGAAAAGCATGACAATATTATCAATCTCATCATCAACATTCAACACGGGGTAAATGTGGATGCGGACAAAGCGGTTGCCAAATGGAGATGTATTTGTTTTTTTTGCACTTGGGTTAAAGTTGACCACCTTGGTGATCACGGGCTCGCCCGAAACCCCCTGTTTGAGGTCTTCAAAAATATCACTCTCCTGAACAAGTTTGTCGTTAAGTATGTTGTAGTCGACAAGCTTGTCTGGCGAAGTCCGCCATAGTTTTTCCCATGCATTGTTGACCGATAGGATGGAGCCATCTGTTTTGAGAACTTGTATGGCAAAAGGAGACTGCTCTATCAGTGCGCGATACCGTTGTTCGGATGATTTTTGTTGTTTTGCAGCACGAAGGCGCTGTTCATAATGATGCTTTTGTCTTGATAGGAAAGAGAAAATCAAAGCGGCACCAACGAGTGAAACAAATATGGCTATTGTCGTGGCGATGACCTCTAGTGTATGAAGGTTGCTTAAGTGTTTGTGTCGAGATGAGTTTAATGCACTTTGGATGCGTGTGACTTGATGGGTGAATGCTTTGAACTGCAAATCAAAGCTTTCATCCGCCTTGCTTCCTATACCTGATTCAGTCCTGTTGGCGAGCCGGTAAACAGCAGACTGGCGTAGCTGCAAGGCGATGGCTTCTGTTTTTTGTATTAAGCTGGGTAATGTTTCAATCTCTGGATGAGAGAGGAAAATATGCTTGTGTTGTTGTATCTCTTTAAGCTCTTGGAAAGCTATACTAATGCTTTCGAACAAAGGTTCTATTTTTGCCTCTTCGTGTTCACCACCTTTGTTAAGGCTTTCCTCTAACCATAAGTGGGCGAGGGACATGTTTAATTCAAGGCTGATTGCGAGGTCTTTGAGCTTGTTGTGCAGGTTGAGATGGGAGTTGACGGCTGTAATATAAAGTTGACTGCCAATGACAAAGAAAGCCCCTATTGCTAAGATAGCGAGGAGCTTTTTGTGGCTGGGTGGGCTGCTTAATTCATCTGGACTCATAGGACATGAGTATAGTGATAAGCATCACCATGTCCATGGTTTTTGCGTTCAGAGTGTAACCACGCCTTCAGGGGTTGCCATGAGCACAATGTCAGCACCTTGGTGTGAAAAGATGCCATTGGTCACCACGCCAGGCACTTCGTTCAAATCATCTTCAAGTTGACGTGCATCTTTGATGGTTAAACCCGTGACATCAATGATGATATTACCATTGTCTGTGGTGAAACCTTCGCGCACTTGGGCATTGCCGCCGATATTTTTAGCCACTGCCATCACCACTTCACGCGCCATTGGAATGACTTCAATGGGAAGTGGGAATGCGCCCAAAAACTCAACTTGTTTGCTTTCATCAACAATACATACAAACTTTTCAGAACCAGCTGCTACGATTTTCTCGCGGGTGAGTGCGCCACCACCGCCTTTGGTAAGGTTCTTACCTGTATCAAATTCATCTGCACCATCTATATATACAGATAACTTATTCACCTGGGTTAGTGCATCATTGAGTTCAAACACTGGAATACCATGACCTTTTAAGCGTTCGGCAGTGACCTCAGAGCTTGCCACAGTACCCTTGATGTTTTCTTTGATGGTTGCCAGCGCATCAATGAACTTGTTGGCAGTAGAACCAGTGCCGACACCCACAATGGAGCCTTTGACAACATATTGTAAGGCAGCTTGCGCTACGGCTTCTTTCATTTCATCTTGTGTCATGTTTGGCTCTCCTGAATATATGTGCTTTGTGTGTTATGCATCAATAGTATCTATAAATAATAATTATGGCGCAGGATACGCAAAAAAATAATAATCACCAACTTTGGATGTAAACTCGATAGTTGCATTCATGAATTGAAAGAACATGAATGATTAAGAAAAGGAAGCCCCATGTATTATACACGTTTTTTTCATGTGGCTTTCATATTTAAACAAGTAGGATGCCGCTCACTTAAAACTAGAGGCAAAATCTAGTCTCAAATACGGAGCAAACATTGAAAACAATTATCGTAGGTGGTGTCGCTGGCGGCGCTACTGCTTCAGCGCGCATTCGCCGTAACGACGAAACAGCAGAAATTCTTCTCATTGAACGCGGACCTTTTATCAGCTTTGCAAACTGCGGCTTACCCTATCATATGTCAGGTCTTATTGAAGACAGAGAGCAGTTGCTTGTCACTTCAGAAGAAGCATTTGAAGAGCGTTATCGCGTGGATGTGCGCAGCAAAACAGAAGCAATATCTATCCATAGGGAAACAAAAAAACTGCGCCTAAAGAATCTTGTTACGGGTGAAGAGTATGATGAAAGTTATGATAAACTTTTGCTATCTCCTGGTGCAGCACCCATTCATCCCAAGTTGCCAGGTATTGATTCGGCTCGCATTTTTTCTTTAAGAAATATCCCAGACTTGGATGGGATTATGGCTCATATGCAAGCGCATAATCCACGTCGTGCAGTTGTGATTGGTGGTGGGTTTATTGGGATTGAGGTTGCTGAAAACCTTCATGATAAAGGCATATTTACTACTATTGTTGAAGGTGCAAATCAAATCCTTACACCGCTTGATTATGAAATGGCAGCGATTGTGCATGCTCATATCAAGGATAAAAATGTTGAACTATACTTATCCGAAATGGTGGAGCAATTTGATCATCAAGAAAATCATACTGTTGTATACTTAAACAGTGGTCGCCGTCTTAAAGCAGATATTATTATATTGGCCATAGGGGTGAGACCAGAAACTACGCTTGCTCGATCTTGTGACTTAACCTTGGGTGAAACGGGCGGCATTCAAGTTAATGAATACCTACAAACGAGTGATGAAAATATCTATGCTGTTGGTGATGCCATAGAGGTCACACAGCCCATTAGTGGCAAGCAGGTTTTGATTCCTTTGGCAGGGCCTGCCAACCGTCAAGGTCGTATGGCCGCAGATAATATCGTGTTTGGAAATAAGGCAAAATATCGTGGCACTCAAGGCACATCTATTCTTAAGGCATTCGATTTGGCTGCAGCCACAACAGGTATGAATGAAAAACAATTAAACGCTGGGGGTATCCCTTTCCAAAGTTGCATCACTCACAGTGGTTCGCATGCCAGCTATTACCCTGGTGCTAGGCAAATCACGCTCAAGCTATTATTTTCATGTGAAGGAAGAATACTGGGTGCGCAAGCAGTGGGTGCTGATGGCGCTGACAAACGTATTGATGTCATTGCCACGGCGATTCAGGGTCATTTAAAGGTTCATGATCTTGCAGAACTAGAGCTTGCCTATGCTCCACCTTATGGTTCAGCCAAAGACCCTGTTAATATTGCAGGTTATGTAGGCATTAATGTACTCAATAAATCTCACGAGTTAATTGAGTGGGAAGCTTTGCATAATATGATTGCCGATAAAGGAAATAACTTACAATTATTAGATGTGCGTACAGCAGAGGAATTTGGCTTTGGCTCTATTGCGAGAGCAAAAAACTTTGATGTGAATCAAATTCGCGACCATTTGGATGAGTTGGATAAACATGTGCCCACGGTTCTTTTTTGCCAAATTGGGTTGCGCGGTTATTTGGCATACCGTATTCTAAAACAACATGGTTTCACCAATGTGCGTAACCTTTCTGGTGGTTATAAAACTTATACTTGGGCGATTGAAAAACAAGCCAACCCTGATATTTTTGATTATGAAGATATCAAGCTTAGAGATCCTGCTGAGGTTGAAGTGGAGCGTGGTGGAAGTTGTGCGGTGGGTGCTGCTTTGGCGGCATCAGATACACTTGGTGAGTTACATACGTTGAACGCAGTCGGTCTACAATGCCCTGGTCCAATTATGAAAACCTACAAAGCTATGGAAGCATTGGATGATGGGGAGCTGTTGGAAGTTACGGCATCTGACCCAGCATTTGGGCGTGATATTCGTGCATGGGCTAAAAAAACAGGCAATGAAGTATTGTCTGTGAAAGCCGAAAAAGGTTATGTGATTGTCTTGCTTAAAAAGCGTGTTTCAACATTGCCGAAACCAACAAGTACGACGGCACCTCAAAAAGATAAACTTACTTTGGTTGTTTTTTCGGATGATTTAGACAAAGTGATGGCGAGCATGATTATTGCTAATGGTGCATTGGCTATGGGTAACCCTGTGAGTCTATTCTTTACCTTCTGGGGATTGGATGTGATTCGTCGAGAAGATGCGCCACACTTAAAAGGAAAACCTCTGATAGATAAAATGTTTTCTACCATGTTACCCAAGGATGCTGACCACCTAACTTCCATTTCAAAAATGGATATGCATGGTCTTGGTGCTAAAATGATTCGTAAGGTCATGAGTGATAAAGGGGTGGAGACACCTGGCAACCTTCTACACAGCCTTGTGGATGGCGGTGCGCAGCTTATTGCCTGCCAAATGTCTATGGATGTCATGGGTATTGAAAAAGAAGAATTGATTGATGGTGTTGAAATTGGTGGTGTGGCGGCATTCTTGGGAGAAGCGGCAGAGTCAGGGACGACATTGTTTATCTAATCATCAATGGAGAAGAGAAGCTAAGGTGACCTTTCTTTTTGCAATGTGGACGAATGTATAATGCTTTGAAGTAGTTTTCTGAAGTGTAATGCAGAACTGAAATGTTGGAACTATGATTTATATGCATAAAGGTGTTTGACATTATAAAACCGTTTCCTACAATGCGCGACCCGTTCGACAGTAAGGTGAGAAGCCCTGTGTGAATTGGAGAGAAGTTTTTTCAGTCGTTTAGGCTGAATTTTTGGAGTATCAAACATGTCTACTTGGACTGTTCGCCCTGGCGATATTGAACGTAAATGGTATATCGTAGATGCACAAGATATGATTCTTGGTCGTCTATCAACTGAAGTTGCTCGCATTTTGCGCGGCAAGCACAACCCAATGTATACCCCTCATGCAGATTGTGGTGATCATGTAATTATCATCAATGCTGAGAAAGTAAAAGTTACAGGCAACAAAGAAATGCAAAAAATGTATTACCGCCACAGCCGTTATGCGGGTGGTTTACATACGATTTCTTTGGAAAAACAACGTGAGCGTTTTCCTGAGCGTATCCTTGAATTGGCAATCAAAGGTATGATGCCAAAAGGTCCTTTGGGTCGGAAACAATTGCTTAAATTGAAAGTGTATGCTGGTTCTGAACATCCGCACACTGCACAAGCTCCGCAAGAGCTAAAAGTAAACTAAAAGAATTTTGGAAGAATAGGTAAAGATAATGGCAGATGAAATGTACCGAGGAACTGGACGACGCAAGCGTAGTATTGCGCGTGTGATGATTAAAGCTGGAAGTGGTCAAATTAGCATCAATGGTCGCGACATGGAAAACTTTTTTCCTATCGAAATCATTCGTCAAGAAGCTGTTCGCCCACTAACACTCGTTGGTTTGACTGACCGTTTGGATATTCGTGTGAATGTGCATGGTGGCGGTGTTTCTGGTCAAGCTGGCGCGATTCGTCATGGTATTGCTCGCGCATTGCTTGAATATGACGCAGGTCTTCGCCCTCAATTGAAAGAAAAAGGATACTTAACACGTGATGCACGTGTTGTAGAACGTAAGAAGTACGGCTTGAAAAAAGCACGTCGTGCACCGCAGTTCTCAAAACGTTAATTCGTTTTCTGTTTCGCATTCAAGGGAGAGCATTTGCTCTCCCTTTTTCGTTTTTGGCGGTGGTGTTTTTATACCGTTGTGATAAATTTCCCACGCTATGTGTGGGTTAACAGGAGTATAACAGGAGTATAACATGAGTATTGGAGTCGCCGTTCTTGGAGCTACAGGTTATACAGGTGCAGAGCTGATTCGTCTGCTTGATGCACATCCTCATTTTGACATTCTTCACTTGGCAGCGCATAGCCAAGCTGGTAAAAAAGTAGCCGAAGTGTTGCCAAGTATTGCCAGTCAAAGCGCAAGCAAGACCTTAACCAAAGCAGATGATATGCTGCCTCATGATGTAGAGCTTGTATTTACAGCATTGCCCCATGCGGCGGCAGCCAAAAGTGTGAAAAAAGCATTGGATGCAGGCAAAAAGGTTGTCGATTTAAGTGCAGATTTTAGGCATCTGAATTTAATTAACTATCAAGATGCTTATGGCTTAGAACATCCCTTTCCTGAATTATTAGCAAGCAGTGTGTATGGCTTAACTGAACATGCTAGAGCCGATGTTGCCAAGACCAACCTTGTGGCAAACCCCGGCTGTTATCCAACATCCGTATTATTGCCACTCATCCCACTGTTGAAGCAAAATCTTGTGGATTCGACATCTATTATCATTGATGCTAAATCTGGAACATCGGGTGCTGGTAGGGCTGCCAAAACTGATTTGTTGTACTGTGAAATCAATGAAAGCATGGCGGCTTATGGTTTGCCTAAACATAGGCACGCTTGGGAAATGGAAGAGTGGGCTGGTGCATACACGGGGCAGGATGTGAAGGTGCGGTTTGTGCCGCATATTATTCCCATGACCAGAGGTATGTTGAGTACCATTCATTTGAATGGTAAAAAATGTGAGCAATGGCACAGTGTTTTATCAAATGCCTACCAAGGTGAGCCATTCGTAAATATCCTTCCTTTGGGTAAGCTGCCTACAACGGGCGCGGTCAGAGGTAGTAACCGGTGTGAGATTGGAGTGGTCGCTTTGAGTGAAACAGAAGCTGTGGTGGTGAGTTGTATAGATAACCTGCTCAAAGGTGCATCAGGGCAGGCTGTGCAAAATGCCAATGTCATGTTTGGCTTGGATGAAATGTCTGGCTTAAGCATCAATGCGGCTTGGCCATAAGGGTTAACGTATGTCTTTTTGGTTAAAACCTCGGCAAATTGTCATTATGGATGGTCAAAGCTCTGGTCCTGCGCGTAATTTTAATACGCGGTATATTACAGTTTTTTTGCTGTTTTTGTTCTTAGTTGCGAGTGCATTTGTTGCAGGTGCTTGGTATGCGCCGTTTCACAATTTCCAACAAATTATACCTGAAAACATCAAGCTCAAACGACAGAATATTGAAATGCAACGTGAGCTTGCAGATATGAATACTGTGAATGCGTTGAAAGATGAGCAGTTAAACAGCTTAAAAGAACAGCTTGAATTGCAAGAAACTGAAATCGTCAATGTGAGCAAGCAACTGCATATGTACAAAAGCATTCTGGATGAGCGCAAAGGTACAGGTATTCATATTTTGGAAAGTAAGGCGGAGCTGGCGAATCAAAAGGTTTCATGGGCTTCACTTTTTGTGAAAGGTGGTAGTTATCCGCGCTATTTGAAAGGTAAATATGAAGTGTTTGCTTTGGATAGCAAAGGAAATAGAGTGACCTTAACAGACGAGAAGTTGCGCTATAAAATCGAGTCTCACATCTTTGTGCAGCAAAGTTTCAACTGGTCTAAAACGTGGAAGCCTACGCGATTGGAATTGGTTGTTTATAATGCGCGACGTAAAGAAGTGTTGAGAAAGATGATACCGATTCAAGGAAAATAAAGTTATGCTTAGAAAAAGAAGGGCACACAAGGAACCTGTTATGAAAGAACCACAACATATTGATACGCTTATTGGAACACACTCAGTATTTACTGGGGATTTGGCTTTTGAAGGTGCTGTGCGCATTGATGGGCGATTTGAGGGAAATATCCGCTCTGAAAAAGATGGCACGTTAATTGTTAGTGAAGGTGCTTTTATCAAGGGAGAGGTCAGTGTGCCTAACCTTGTATTGCATGGTGATATTAACGGCGATGTTCATGCTTCAAGCAGCTTAAAGATTGGCGCAAAAGGTGTGCTTAATGGTGATGTCATGTATAAAGTTTTAAGCCTAGCTGAAGGTGCATCCATGAACGGTCGATGTTCACGCATTGAAGAAGGTTCAGCCAATGGCACCAAAATTAAGAAAGATGAATCGGAAGTGATTCAAGTTAAATAATGCTTTATAACTACCAAAACACTGCCCCAAATATCGCTGAATCGGCGTGGGTTTCAGCTTCTGCGGATGTGATAGGACGAGTTGAGATTGGTGAAGACTCATCGGTGTGGTATAAAAGTGTGCTGCGTGGTGACGTCAATTTTATTAACATTGGGAAACGTACGAATATTCAAGATTTAACCATGATTCATAACAGTGGCGATGCGCCATGTATGGTTGGTGATGATGTGACCATTGGTCATAGTGTGATTTTGCATGGCTGTAAGATTCAAAATAAATGTTTGGTGGGTATGGGCTCAACTGTAATGGATCATGCCGTTTTGGAAGAAGGGTGTTTCTTGGCAGCGGGTTCGCTTGTTCCTGAAGGAAAAGTACTCAAAGGTGGATTCCTTTATGCGGGAAGCCCAGCACGTGAGCGGCGCGAACTCACAGAAACAGAAAAACAGTTTCTTGAGCAATCAGCTGCTCATTATGTAAGGCTTGCGCGAGAGCATCAGGCAAACGTAAAACCGATCACATCATGAAAAAAGCTGTATTGGATATTGGCTCCAATACCATTCGATTGCTCATTGCAAATGTCGATAAACATCATCAAGAATATCAAAAAATTCATTATCAACACCGTGTAGCAAGACTTGGCGAAGGTTTACAACAAACGGGTGGCTTAAGTGAAGCGGGAAAGCAACGTGCCATGGATGTTTTCCAAGAGGTGGTTGAAGTATGTGCTGGTTTTGACATTCCTGCAGAAGATATTGTCGCAGTGGCAACGGCAGCGATTCGCGAAGCCAAGAATGGGGCAGAATTTGTTTTACAAGTGCGTACAGAGACAGGTTTGCAAATCCAAGTGATTGCAGGTGATGTTGAAGCAAGGATTGCTTTGAGCGGAGCGCAAGCAGTATTGGACGCATCAACCAGATCAAACATGCTGCTGTTTGATATTGGTGGTGCAAGTACAGAGTTTAGCAGGGTCTTTGATGATGTGTTGGTGGATGGTTTCAGTGAAAAGCTGGGTGTGGTTCGTTTAACAGAGTTGTATCTCAGAAGTGACCCGCCGACAGATACGGAATACCAAGCTATGAAACAACATGCGATAAAACATTTGCAACATATTGAGCAGTTGTGGGGTGAAGATAAGTTTGTCCCGCAACACATGGTTGGCACAGCAGGTTCGGTCACCACCATGGCAGCGATTCATTTGCAGATGGAAGAATATGATGCAAATCAAATCAACAATTTCTGTTTATCTAAAGCTGACTTTGATGAGCTGCGCAATACTTTGCTGGCAAAAACTAACCAAGAAAGACTAGTAATTCCTGCTATTGAACAAGGGCGCGAAGATGTGATTATTGCAGGGTTAGCTATTGTTGATGGATTGTTTGAATACTGGGGCTTTGAAGCAATGATAACGGTAGATGCAGGTGTGCTTGAAGGTTTATTGTTTGCTGACTTATGATTTTCCATTGCGGATAGATATGCTTTGTGTAAAGATTAGCCTTCATGCAAATACTGAGGGAAATACCCTGTTTTTCTAAAAGCAGATGGTAGAAATAAGGAGAGAGATGTGAGCGATGCAATAAAAAAGGTCTTTGACCTTGTTGAAGAAAACGACTGTGAATTCGTGGATGTGCGTTTTACGGACACCAAAGGTAAATGGCAGCATGTAACATTCCCCATTCATGAATTGAATGAGAATAGTTTTGTAGAGGGCTTTGCATTTGATGGTTCATCCATTGAAGGTTGGTGTGAAATTAACAACTCGGATATGTCTTTAATCCCTGACCCAGAAAGCGCTCGTATCGACCCATTCTTTGAAGCGTCAACATTGGTGTTGGTGTCCCAAGTGATTGACCCTATCAGTGGCGAAGACTACAACCGTTGCCCGCGTCAAGTTGCGCAACGCGCATTGAAATACATTAAATCAGCAGGTATTGCAGACACTGTGTATTTCGGTCCTGAATTGGAATTCTTCGTGTTTGACGGCTTGCGTTATAACAATGAAATGGGTTCTTGTGGTTATACCATTGATTCTGAAGAAGCAGCTTGGAACTCGAATGTAAACTATGAAGGTGGCAACACTGGTCATCGTCCTAAAGTAAAAGGTGGCTACTTCCCAGTTCCTCCAGTGGATACACTTCACGAAATGCGTAACGATATGTCATTGGTCATGTCTGATGTTGGCATCCACATGGAATGTCATCACCATGAAGTGGCAACAGCAGGTCAATGTGAATTGGCAATGCGTTTTGGTCAGTTAATCGAGCAAGCAGATAAAGCGCAATGGTACAAATACATTGTACATAATGTTGCTGATGCGCATGGTAAAACAGCAACATTTATGCCTAAACCAATCTTTAATGATAACGGCACAGCGATGCATGTTCATCAATCGATTTGGAAAGATGGTAAAAACTTGTTTGCAGGTAAAGATGGTGATTATGCTAACCTTTCTCAAGAAGCGATGTGGTATATCGGTGGCATCATTAAACATGCACGTGCATTGAATGCATTCACCAACGCATCTACCAACTCGTACAAACGTTTGGTTCCAGGTTTTGAAGCGCCAGTGATGCTTGCGTATTCTAACCGTAACCGCTCTGCATCCATTCGTATTCCAGTGGTGGGTTCTGATCCAGCACGTCGTATTGAGGTGCGCTTCCCTGACTGCTCAGCTAATCCATACTTAGCATTTACTGCACTATTGATGGCTGGTCTTGATGGTATTGCGAATAAACTTGATCCAGGTAAACCTTCGGATATGAACTTGTATGACCTTTCACCTGAAGAAGAAGCGAAAATTCCAACCGTTTGCTCTAGTTTAGACCAAGCTTTGGATGCACTTTCTGCTGATCGCGACTTCTTGAAAGTGGGTGGTGTGATGGATGATGATATGATTGATGCTTACATCGCTATGAAAATGGAAGATGTAACTCAAATTCGTATGCGTCCGCACCCTATCGAAATGGAAATGTACTACTCAGTATAAGTTTCTGTTTCAAGTAGGAATAAAATATGGAAGCCGTCACATAAGTGGCGGCTTTTTTTATGCTCTTTTGTTATATGGCAGGCTGGGGTATGCTGGGCTAATGGATGATGTTTGGATAAAAAACTTACCTGATAGCGTGCAAAAAAATGTACACCTGTTACTCGCGCACTCGCCGTTGTTTACGCGTTTGATGAATGGGGTTGAAGCCGATGAGTGTTTGCTACTGTTTAAACCGAAAAAAGAAGCCCGTTTGCCAGAGTTTAATGAGCAATGGTTTCCTCAAGTTGAATCTTATGAACTCAACACATGTTTACAGCATCTTCGCAAACTGAAACAACGTGCCATGCACCATATCATTTGGTGGGAACTGGGTGTTTTGGGTGATGTTGAAACCTCTTATCATGCGATTTCAGACACAGCTTGTGCATTGTTGTCCCAAGCTGTGGAAATGACCGAACATTTGATAGCACCGCGTTTTGGCAAGCTGGAAAAACACGCTTTTAGTGTGATTGGTTTGGGTAAGCTTGGCGGTTGTGAGCTAAATCTTGGTTCAGATGTTGATTTGCTTTTTGTCTGGCAGGCTGAAGGTCAAACACAAGGCGGTAGAGCAGACGTTAGTGCCGCAGAATATTATAATCATTTTTCACGTATGTTGATTCGTCTCATCTCAGAACTGACCCAAGATGGTTTGGTTTGGCCTGTGGATATGCGCTTGCGCCCTGGTGGTGATGGTGCGCCGATTTGCCTTAACCTTGATGCAACATTGGCACATTATCTCGAATACGGGCAAACATGGGAACGTGCGATGTTGATTAAAGCACGTCCAGTTGCGGGTGATTTAAAACTAGGACAAGACTTTATCCAAGGTGTCGCTCCATTTGTGTATCGTAAATATTTGGATTACAGCAGTGTGGCAGCTCTTGCTGATATGAAGCGGCGCATTGATGCGCAAGCTGGGCAACAAAGTATTCAAGCTGGTTTCGATGTCAAAAAAGGTCGCGGTGGCATTCGAGAGGTTGAGTTTATCATCCAATCTTTGCAACTGATTCAAGGCGGTCGCTTTCCTGAATTACGCGAACATGAAGGTGAAAAGGCGTTGCAAAATCTGGTTAAAGCAGGGTTTCTTCCATCTGAAGAAGCTGATAATTTATTGAAGTCCTACCTTTTTTGGCGAACCATTGAACATGCCATTCAAGCAAGATTGGGTGAGCAAACGCAAACACTTCCTGATGATTATGAAAGTTACTTATCGACCGTTTTACAAGTGAAGAATATTCAGTCCCAAATGAATGACCATGCGACTTATGTTGCCTCAGTATTTGCTGAGCGTGTTTTACCCATGATTGGTAGTGAAGATAATGAAAAGCAGTGGCTTCTGGGTGAGCATGACTTATTGGTTTTTGATTTGAGTGACAGTGACAAGAAAAATATTCAGCAAGCTTTGCAGCAAATGGACAAGCAACTGTTGCGAGGTGTGTTGCCTGAGCGTAGCCGAAAACAGGTCGAACATATTTTACAAATCGCCATGCCAATATGGTTAAAGCACAGGTATGCTACGCATGCTATCCAAGCTTTTGCCGATTTGTTGCACAGTATATCGGGTAGGGCAACTTGGATTGATTTGCTGGCAACACACAAGGGAACATTGGATTGGTTGATTGGCGTATTGTCTGCCAGCCGCTACCTATCATCACAAATTATCAATAATCCCGCGTGGCTGGAGTGGCCCTTGGATAATGAGCGTGGGGATATTGAAGTATCGCGTCTTTGCGAGCAGTTGGATGCACTTGAAACGGCTGATGAGGAAGTGTTTTTGCGAGAGATGGGGCACCTGGTTGACCAAGCACGTTTGCATTGCGCATTAAATATTAATGCAGATAAACAAGACCCACTTATCATTGGTGCTTGGTTATCGGATGTTGCTGATAGTGTGACCCGAGCATGTTTACGGGCAACGTTGCAGCAGTTAAAACTGCCCCATGATTTTGGGTTTATTGCTTTGGCTTTGGGAAAACATGGCAGCCGAGAAATGGGTTTGGTCTCAGATTTGGATATGGTGTTTGTTTTAGTTGATGACCCTATGCGAGTCATTAATGGTCGCTCGACACGCGAATGGGCGCAACGCATTGGCAGGCGCATGATTCGCCAAATCACAGGCGCGCCTCCTTTTGGTGCTGGTTATGAGTTTGATGCACGGCTTAGACCATCAGGAAACAGTGGTGTGTTGGTGACGACATTAGAAGGTTTTCAAGATTACCAACTGCATGAAGCACAAACATGGGAGCATCAGGCTTTGTGTCGGGCAAGGGCCATCACAGGCTCGGAAGCAATGAGGAAGCTAGTGATGAGAGTAATAGAAGGTGTATTAACACAACCACATGAGTTTCAAGTTTTGGCAAATGAAGTGTGGGAAATGCGTCAGAAAATGCTCGCACATTTGGCAAGTAAAGATGGTGATACAATGAACCTTAAACACGATAAAGGTGGCTTGGTTGATATTGAGTTTTTAGCGCAATTTTCACGATTAATGTTTGGTGGAAATCATGAGGGTACTGTGGGCACTCTGAAAAATATACCCAAACAAGCACCACAAGAATGGCATAAGCTTGGGGACGTATTGGCTGCAACCTATTTAGATTATCGTCGAATGGAGAATATTATCAGGGTTGAACTTTGGCAATCCATTGGAAGTTTGCCAATGCAAACGGACACAAGAGAGTGGGAGGTTTTAGATGGAAGAGTTAATATTACATCCCCCCAAACTTTAAGAAAAGCTATGAAAAGCGTCCGAGAAAGTTTTTCAGAGTTGCTTCAAGCAAATAAAATTGATTGAGCTAGTGTTTTGTGGGTTGTTGGTTAGGTTCGCCAATTCAAATATCTTGTGGGGTTAAAACATGAAAAGGTTGTTTGCATCAATTGCATTAAGCTTGGTGAGTTTAGCGATATTTATTGCGGTAAGTATTTTCAGCATGGCTGCGGCTTCATCCATGACGCAAAGCCCTGATGCTGTCCTGATTATTAAACCTATGATATTTATTTTTGCAGTTGTGCTTGCATCCATGCCATGGGTTTTTGCTGCGCACTTAACGTCCGAAGACAATTGGAAACAAGCAACCAAACTGCTTTACTTCTTACCTGTATTCTTAGCGACACCATCATTCATTTTGCCCGCCATTGCTTTTGCAATCGCATTTGTTGGCGCACGGTTTTATTATATCAAGCGTGAACAAGTTCCTTTTCGTGTTGAGGTGGACAGTGAAGAAAAGGTGGACGAAAAAGAAGAAGTTTAAACGTTAAAACGGAAATGCAACACATCACCATCATTAACGATATATTCTTTGCCCTCTAAACGCATTTTACCTACTTCCTTGCACTTGGCTTCACCACCTAGACTCACAAAATCTTCATAGGCAATGACTTCAGCGCGGATAAAACCTTTCTCAAAATCAGTGTGAATCACACCCGCTGCTTGTGGTGCGGTATCACCCTCATGAATCGTCCAAGCGCGTACTTCTTTGACACCTGCAGTGAAATAGGTGGCAAGTTTAAGCAATTTGAATGCAGTTCGAATGACAGTATTAAGACCGGGTTCAGTAAGCCCGAAGTCTGACAAAAATTCCATTTTATCATCTTCATCCATTTCAACCAATTCGGATTCGATTTGCGCAGAAACGATAGCAACCTCTGCACCTTCAGCTTTGGCAAATTCACGCACTTGTTCAACGTATGCGTTTCCATCAGGCAATGAACCATCATCCACATTGGCAACATACAAAACAGGTTTTGCAGTCAGTAAGTTCAAAGGTTCGATAATTTCCATGACTGAATCAGCATGTTGTTGGCGGCGAACGGTTGTACCATCTTCCAGTTCAGCAAGTACGGCTTTCATGGCAGACATGGCATTTTCAGCGTCTTTATTGCCACCTGAGCGCGCTAATTTTTGTTGGCGTTCCATGGCTTTTCCCAAGCTTTCCATGTCTTTTAACATAAGCTCGGTATCGATGGTTTCAATATCAGATACAGGGTTTACCTTATCGTTCACATGGGTGACATTGTCATCATCAAAGCAACGTACGACATGGGCAATGGCAGAGCATTCACGGATATTACCAAGAAACTTATTACCCAAACCTTCGCCACTCGCCGCACCTGCAACCAAACCTGCAATATCGACAAATTCCACCACGGCATGTTGTACGGCTTGTGGATTTACAATTTCAATCAAAGGTTTTAAGCGTGCATCAGGCACTGGCACAAGACCAACATTGGGGTCAATGGTGCAAAATGGATAGTTGGCAGCTTCTGCACCACCACCATTGAGTGCGTTAAACAATGTTGATTTGCCCACGTTGGGAAGTCCTACAATACCAATACTTAATGCCATGATAAATCCTTATGTGTATCTAAATGTTAATATTAACTTTGTAATAATTGGTGAATTTTGTTGGCTGCTTTATCGCGTTCGCCTTCTAATAATAATGGAATATGCGGCAAGAGTGCATCAAACAAACGCAATTCATCGCCTCTATCTCCTTCATCCGCCCCACCCAAAACCCAAGGTGTAATGTCACCGCTTGGTGGTCTGCCTATACCGATTTTAACACGGGTATAATCTGCATTGGGAAGATGTTGGTTTAATGAACGCAAGCCATTGTGCCCACCATGCCCGCCACCCGATTTGATGCGAAGTTTGCCCGAGGGTAAATCCAAATCATCATACACCACGGTGATGTCGGATGGTTCAATATCATAATATTTAGCAAGCGGGGCAACAGCCTCACCGCTGTTGTTCATGAATGTTTGCGGTTTAACCAATAGTGTTTTTTCACCATTTATTGTGCATGTGGCTGTTTCAGAAGCAAAACGAGGGGCAGAGCCAAAGCTCAACCCCTCTGATTTTGCAAACAAATCAAGAAAACGAAAGCCAATGTTGTGGCGTGTTTTCTCATACTTGGAGCCTGGGTTACCAAGCCCAACAAGCATTTTCATGTTTATTCCGCTTTATCGCCTTCTGATGAATCTTTAGCAGCTTCATCAGTTGCAGCTTCATCAGTTGCAGTTTCATCAGTTGCTTCAGGTTCAGCGGCACGTTTTGGTTCAACGATACTAAGGATAGTAAAGTTCACATCATGCTCAACTTCCATGCCATCTGGAAGGGTAATGTCATCAATGTGTACAATTTGGTCAAGTTCAAATGCAGCACAATCAACTACTACGTTGTCAGGAATAGCATCTGCACGGCAAGTGATTTCTAATTCATGACGAATCACAGACAGTTGACCACCAGCTTTAACACCTGGGCAATCTTCAACGTTAATAGGATGAACAGGTACAGAAACGGTTACAGAATCACTGCCTGAAACACGGAAGAAATCCAAGTGCATAGGTGTGTCATAAATAGAATCCCATTGCGTGTCTTTCAAAAGCACAGTGTTTTTGCCACGTTTACCTTTGACTTTGACTTCAAGCATAGATGTGTAAAATGCTTCATCACGCAACATGATTTTAGCAACGTCATTGTAGTTCAACGTGATAGGTAAATCGGGTTTATCACCACCATAAATAATGCCGGGTAGTTTGCCTGCGCGACGCAAGCGGCGAGTGTGGGCTTTACCCAAATCTTCGCGTAATTCTGCTTCTAAAACATAGTCAGTCATGTTGAACTCCAATATAAAATAATCCAATGGGTTGTCCCATTTTGGACGCCTCTTTACAGCATGGGTATGCTGCAAAAGGGAGCGCAGTATAATTCGAGTATTTTTATGAGCAATCTATTTTATTAGGTATGTTATGTCAGTTAGTTGCAATCTTTGAGTTTCACATCTATTTTCATGATGTGGTTGACCAACCAACTGGTGAGAAAGGTTCTAAGCTGCTGTAGTAAGGCATCACTGATGCCTTCTTGTTTAAGGCGCTTATCTGCTGCTGAAAATGCTGCCAAGAGTTTGGTATGTTGGACTTTATTTTGCGCTGCGGCAGCACATTTTGACCGCCTCATACACATTTCTTCAAAACAGAAGTGAGAACGCGTATAAAGCCCGACACCGCTCATGAACCGTTCTACCCACTCCTGTGAAGCGCCCTTTTCAATATGATCTTCTAGCTCATCTAGATATGCGAAAATTTGCTTGTGTTGTTTGTCGATTTCGTCATTGCCGGTTGAATACTTGTCATCCCATTGAAAGCCCATACGTTTTTATCATTACCCCTGTTTATTAACCTTAAAACATATGCGTATATTGTCAGGGCAAATGATAAAAGTCACGTGGCTATTAACCATGCTTAACTCTGTCCAATGCTTGTTTAAGCTATTGTCACGGTTAACATGGCAGTATGTTGGTCAGAAGAATAAAGGTCAGACTGCCTGAGGTTATTACGATACTTTGTGAGGCGCTGGATAATGCGGGTGGCGTGGCGTGGTTGGTTGGCGGCTGTGTGCGCGATATGCTTTTAAAACAGCAACCAAACGACTGGGATATAGAAGTCTTTGGCTTAAGTGAAGAAAAACTACATGAGACGTTGCAAGGGCTGGGTAAAGTTGAGCTTGTAGGCAAACACTTTGGTGTCCGAAAATTGTGGCTTGAGGGAGTTGAAATTGATGTTGCACTACCACGCAAGGAAAAAAAGAATGGCTTAGGGCATCAAGGTTTTGATGTAGTTTGTGACCCCAGTTTATCGCCGAAACAAGCAACACTTCGACGTGATTTCAGCATCAATGCCATGATGTATAACCCACTTACAGATGAATTGTTGGATTTTCATCAAGGGCAGCAGGACTTAGAACATAAAGGGCTTAGGCATGTGTCGCCTGCATTTGTGGAAGACCCATTGCGCCCGCTGCGTGCCATGCAGTTTGCAGCACGTTTTGATTTAACGCTGCATCCAGAAACAGCACAGTTGTGCCGCAATATGTTGGGTGAGGCAAACACATTGCCCACCGAGCGCGTGTGGCAGGAATGGCTAAAGTGGAGCAGGTCGGCATACCCATCACAAGGTTTACAAGCCCTAAAAAACATGGGTTGGGATAGCCTGTATCCCGAACTTGTTGCCTTGCAAGATTGCCCACAAGATGCCTATTGGCACCCTGAAGGTGATGTGTGGATTCATACGCGATTGGTGGTGGATGAAGCTTCTAAGTTGGCAAGCGAAAGGGAATTGTCAGAGCAAGATAGAATGATGTTAATGTTTGCTGCGCTTTGCCATGATTTAGGTAAACCAAGCACCACTTATGCCAACGAAGAAGGTAAGATTGTATCGCCCAATCATGGGCAAGCAGGTGTGCAGCCCAGTGAGGCATTTTTAAAACGTATTGGCGCACCACAGCGTCTTATAAAATATATCAAACCGCTGGTGAAAGAACATGTTGCGCATTTTAGTTGCGAGAACCCTACGCCACGGGCTGTTAAGCGCTTGGCTAAACGTTTGTTGCCTTCTCATATCATGATGTGGGAAGTGCTCACCGAAGCGGATGCAGGGGGGCGGCATCCCGCACCCAAAAGCAGACCTGCCTTGGCTTGGATAAAACTCGCTGAGGAGTTGGGCGTAACGAAAAATAAAGAGCCGCCGATTGTGACAGGGAAACTATTGTTATCTTGGAGGATGCAAGCTTCACCCCAGATGGGCAAGGTACTTGAGCAAGCCTACGAAGCACAAATGGATGGTGCGTTTGATAGCGAAACATCTGCAGAGCAGTGGTATAAAAACAGCGTGTTGTAAATGGTTATTGAAGGGTATAATATGCCCTTATCCGCAAGAACTTGATGTTAAAATAAAAAAAAGACGGTACAAAAGAATGGGTCAAAAACAGGAGAGTATGATGAAAAAAGCAATGCAAATTATCATGACTGCATCATTATTAGGTTTGATAACTTCACCTGCAATGGCAGATGATATGCCTGATGGCGCAAAACTGTTTAAGAAAAAATGTAAAATGTGTCATGCCATCAACAAGAAAAAAGTTGGTCCTGCAGTCATCAACATGAGTGCGGATGCAGATATGCTGACCGAAACTATTACCAATGGTCGTAAACGTATGCCTAAGTTTGGGCACAAGTTTTCTGCAGAGGAAATTGAATCGTTGGTTGCATTTATTCAAAGGAATCACGCTGAATAAATCATGGCGAAAGCAGCAGGTGCAGAGTTATTTGATTTAGATTTAATCAAAAAGCACGATAAAGCTGGGCCTAGGTATACATCATATCCAACTGCCCCCATGTTTCATGATGGTATTGGTTCATCGGTGTACGCCACCACCTTAAAAAAGGTGGCAACCGATGAAGCACCACTATCTTTATATATACATATTCCGTTTTGTAATACGGTGTGTTACTACTGTGGCTGCAATAAAATTGTGACCAAGCAGTATGAACGCGCTCAACCTTATTTGGACTTATTGTTTCAAGAAATTGATGCAGTTGCCGATTTAATTGGTAATAGCCGACCTGTTACGCAATTGCATTTTGGCGGGGGTACGCCGACATTTCTTAATGATAGTCAAATCCGAGCATTGATGGGTAAACTTCGGGAGCGGTTTCAGTTTGTCTCTGATGACAAGGCAGAATACAGCATTGAAATGGACCCGAGAGAATGCACGCCTGAAACTGTTGAAACACTGAGGGAAGTAGGTTTTAATCGTATGAGCATGGGGGTTCAGGATTTTGACCCTGTGGTACAAAAGGCTGTGAATCGCATTCAGAGCAAAGAAGTGACTTTAAGCGTACTCAATGATGCTAGACGTGAAGGTTTTAAGTCCATGAACATTGATTTGATGTATGGTTTGCCGCATCAGACTGTGGACACATTTGATGTAACCTTAGACCAAATCATTGCTTTTAGCCCTGATAGAATAGCCTTGTTTAATTATGCGCATTTGCCTGAGATGTTTATGCCGCAACGGCGTATTGATGCTTCTGCTATGCCAAGCCCGCAAGAAAAGTTAAATATTTTGGAACACAGCATTCATAAGTTGTTGGATGCGGGTTATGTCTTTATTGGCATGGATCATTTTGCTAAACCTGATGATGAACTCACCATTGCTCAGCAACAAGGTAAGCTTTACCGAAATTTCCAAGGCTACTCCACGCAAGCTGACTGTGACTTGATTGGTTTGGGGCTGACCTCTATTGGTTATGTAGGCGGTAGTTTCTTTCAAAATCAGAAAGACATGGATGCCTATCAAACTGCCATTGAACACGATGGTTTGGCTGTCTTTCGTGGTTATACCTTATCGAATGAAGACCATTTGCGTAGGGCTGTGATTATGCGTCTGATGTGTGACTTTAAGCTGGATTTCGCTCGGTTTGAGCGGGATTTTGATATTGATTTCAACCAACACTTTGCAGATGCCTTGGCAGATTTGGAAGGTATGCAATATGATGGGTTGTTGACCTTATCGGATAAGGGGTTGAATGTGTTGCCTGCTGGGCGTTTAATGATTCGCAATATTGCTATGGTCTTTGATGAGCATTTGCGGAGCCAAGCCAAGCAAAAACAGTTTTCTAAGGTTTTGTAAATGCAAAAAATTGATATTCCTGTACCCGAACGGTTTTTAAGTGAAGCTTACTTATCGGTGGTGGCAGCAGATGATAGCAAGCAAAGCTGCAAGTTTGCCGAAGCTGCCCTTCAAGCCATGCAAGATATTGCAGCATCGGGTTATCCTGATGAAATTTGTGGTTTACTTGTGGGCACTGCAAATACAGAAGGTTGGCTGGTGAATGAAGTGCGCCAAGTGGCGAATATCAATCAAGAGCGGGCCGCCGACAGGTTTCAGCTTGACCCTGCGGGTTATCAAGCCATTGATTCCGAACTTAGAGGTAGCGGGCAGGAAATCATTGGTGTGTTTCATTCGCATCCCGATTGCCCCGCGAAACCATCCCCTACCGACCTGACCAATGCGTGGGAAGGTTTTGTTTATCCCATTGTTAGTGTGGTTGAAGGGCAGGTGGCAGAAGTGAATTGTTGGGTGCTAACCGATGATGTGAATTTCGGCGGTATTTTTCAGAAGTTGCCACATCACATTTAAGGCTTCATGCTTTGACCATGATGATTTATCGGTTTTTGTTTATTATTCCAGTTTTGCTTGTGGGTTGTGCATCGGGCACACATCAAGATAGCAATAGGGCTGCGGACAAACAGCTTGTCCAACAGAAGCAACAAAAAAGACCCGTACCATCTGCCTTGTCTTTATCACATATGGATACTCAATTCCTTTATATCTCGGCGCATCAGGCATTGGGTAACAATCAGCCAGGTTTGGCGGTTCGTTTCTTTAAAGCCTTGGTCAAAAAGGAGCCGAATGCCATCATACCTCGATTTGAGTTGGTGGATGTGTTGCTTGCTGGCGGACCTCGCGACCAAGCCGATGCCAAAGAAACCATGGAATCTATGCCTAAAGATGTGGTGGCGCAGCTAGAGGGCGATGATTTATCAGAATATCAGCAGCTTTATGCGCGCAGTTTGATTGCCAATGGGCAAGCAGTCAAAGCAGCGTCCTTGTTGGAAGCGATGTTGGAAAAACAGCCTGATAGGGTAGCCGTGCGTTTGTTGTTGGTGCGCTTGTATGCCATTGATAAACAATATGATAAAGCGCACGCGACTTTGAATACAGGGCTTAAAAGAGGCAAAGTATTATCGCTTCAGAACATGCAGGTGCAGTTGTATTTGCAGCAAGCCAAGGTTAAAGCGGCGGACAACACATTGGCAGCCATGCAAAAAGAATATCCTGAACATGAAGATATTGTGTTGCAGCGGGCGCACTTGGCAGAAAAAACAGGGCAGGGTGTGCGGGCAGAGTCTCTGCTTCAAGGTTTTATCCAAAAGCACCCTGATAGCGCAGTACAATCATACAATATGTTGGCAGGAATTTATGTGCGCCAGAATCGGCTAACGCCTGCCATTGCAACATACAAAACCCTGCTACATTTAACAGGCGATGATGCTGAAGTGTTGATGTCTTTGGGTAAACTATATTACCAGCAACAAAAGTTTACAGAAGCCAGAGGTTATTTTAAGCGTGCCGTAGCGCAGCTAAAACGACAAAAAGGTGGTGGTGAACCATCGGAAGCGCTTGCCTCTGCAAGCTTTTATTATGGTGCAAGTTTGGAAGCATCACATCAGTGGGAAGAAGCTGTGCCACAGTATGAGATTCTAAAACCTAAACATGTATTGTATGTCGAAGCCCAACTAAGGTTGGCGAGCATTGATTTAACCCATAAGAAACTCAAACAAGCTGAGGAGCGTTTGTTACACTTGAAAGAGATATACCCGACTCATATGGGTGTGTATGAGATGTTATCAAGCCTGCGGTTGCAACAAAAACAATACAAACAATTGATTGCAGAATCGGATAAAATTCTCGATAGCAATTTTTCGCAAACCTTGTTGTTTAACCGGGCGGTTGCTTTTGAAAAGCTTCAACAATTTGGTGATTTGGATAAAGCATTGGATGCCATACTTGCCCAAGACCCCAATGATGCAGAAACACTGAATTTTTATGGGTATAGCTTGGCAGATAGAGGTATTCGTCTTAACGATGCACAACGTATGATAGAGCAAGCGTTAACCATCAAACCCAAAGATGGTTTTTATTTGGATTCTTTGGCTTGGGTATATTTTAAGCAACAAGAGTATAATAAAGCTTTGGCAATGCAGTTGGATGCGGTGAAGGAGATTCAAGCAGACCCTGTGATGATGGAACATTTAGGTGATATTTATTGGCGCAAGAATCAAGCTGAAGATGCGCGCAAATCATGGCAGAAAGCAATTGAATTCAAGCATGATGAACCCAGTAAAATTGAGCAAAAGATTGAGCGAGGTTTGATGTGAATTGGTTGAAGTATATAGGTCTTGTTTGTCTTCTTGCTGTGGTGTCATCATGTGCTAAACATGAAACAAACCAAGCAGGATACGAACCTATCAAATCTTTTTCAGGTAGATTGTTGGTGCTTGACCCGAAACATCGCTTTCAAGTTGAACTGGACTGGCTGGCAAGCGAAGAGCGTGGTTTATTGCGTTTAACCCATGCCTTGTCAGGTCGGGTTGTGTTTGTACGCTGGCAAGGGCAAAACATGTATTGGCGAGATAATGATAAGATGTTGAACTGGCAGGGTATGTCAGTGGCACAATTGCATGAGATGGGCGTGTTGCTGCCGCCGTGGACATTGGCTAAAATATTCTTGGGTCAATATCCTGACACCATGCAGAGCAAGGATGAGCGGCTTTGGAAGGGAGAGTGGGATGGTCATAAGCTGCAAATCAAATGGACTAACCATTATAAACGCGTGGAAATTACAGACTTTAAGCGAGGGCGAAAAGCGGTTGTGATTATCAATG
>CAMZLG010000065.1 GCA_947311495.1 uncultured Zetaproteobacteria bacterium | reverse complement strand
GGTAAATCCTGTATGTTTAAATGTGTTCAAAAAGGTTGCTGTTTAGGGCAGCGGGTCGTAACCATGACATGATGAGAAAGGATGGCAACGTAGAATACGTTTGAGGGCTAACCAGCCACCTTTGAGGGCACCATATTTTTGCAACGCTTCAATCGCATATTCCGAGCATGTGGGCATAAATCGGCAGCGTGAGGGAAGCATAGGTGAAATCACATAGCGGTAAAATTGCACCAGCTTAATCAATAACCATTTCATGCTAAATCCATCATGCAATGCGCGTGAGAAGCTTTTCAAAACAAGCCTTCATGCCTTGCTCGGAAACCTGTTCATCTTGAAGTTGCGGGGTGGGGATGGCAAGAATATCAATCGCTTGATTACGAATGTGATGTTGGCGAAATGCGCTGCGGAGACAACGTTTTAGGCGACCGCGTTGCACTGCATTGCCATACTTTGTAGAAACAGCAAGCCCCAAACGTGCATGTTTGCAAGCATTTGGGGCTACTATTAAATTCAATCCGAAAACTCTAAAACGTTTGCCTTGCTTCATGCGCGCAAAATCAGCTTTGCTGACTAAGCGGAATTCACGAGGAAAGTCTGTGTTTATGCAGATAGACGCTTGCGGCCTTTAGCGCGACGACGGTTAAGAACTGCGCGACCACCACGGGTTGCCATGCGGGCACGGAAACCACATGTGCGAGCGCGACGAATACGACTTGGTTTGTATGTAAAACTCATTTGAGACTCCTGCTATCTTGAAAAAGGATGCGCATCATAATCGCAAGCTTCTTGGTGTCAACGCTTGGGTGGGCACTTATTCACTTGTTGAGGGGTTGTGCCTTGCAGATAACGCCAAACATTACCTGATGTTGGATTAAATAACGGATAAATATCAAAGCCAGCGCTGGCTAAACCTTTGGCTGTCCATGTGTTGCAGGTGTTTAAAAAATAATAGTCACCCACAGACCTATAAAACTGGCTGTTGGCACCATCATCAATGGCGGTGGGTATAATATCACCTTGTGAATTGCGGGCAAAACTATGGCTGATATAGGTTAGCAGGGTTTGGTATGCGCTGTCTGCCAAGCATAACAATTGCAGTTCCTGCTTGGGATAAGTTTGTTGCGGAGGCTGGGTTAAGCTGACGATGTGTAGCACAGGATTGGTGGGCAACATAATGGCATAGGTTGATGCCCAAAATGTTGTTTCATCCGCTTGATATACGGTTTCATCACCCCAACCAATGGATATATATGCAGCGTTTGGAAAGCGATTTTTTAGAGCAGGAATAAGGTTTTGTAGGTCGTGGGCAGGAATTAACCATGCGGTGTGCCAACCATGATGATGAACATAGGTTTTGTGAACAGGTTGTTTTTGTGAGGTGTTTTGTGCCACGGTATACGGCTTGTGTGAGCAGGCAGCCATGAGTAGCGATAAAACAAGAATGATAGTGCGCATAACAGCGCACATTAGGTGGTGGTTAAAAGATAAACAACCCAAACTGCCAAGATAAAAGATATACCTTTCCAAAATAAAATGGGTTCACGCTCTATCAGTGGCGGACGTCTTTTATTAAGAAATGCTTGGTTGGGTTTGCGCAAATCAAACACAAATTCAGAGATTTCATCATAGCGTTTAAAAGGGTTGGGGCGCGTTGCTTTGCGTATGGCTTCGTCCACCCACATGGGTATTTCTCTATCATCATCCAGCACAGATTGGTAAACCAGTTTCTTTTGTGCGTTTTTGGTGCGTGTTTTTGCAACTTCAACACCATAAGGGAATCGCCCTGATAACATTTGATAGGTGATGACAGCCAATGCATACATATCGGAGCGATGTGAACCTGCTTCACCCAAAAAATATTCAGGTGCAGTATATTGTGCTGTGCCCAGCACATGTTGTTGTAAAATGGGGCTTGCACTTTCCGATATGCCTGCGACATGGGTGGAACCAAAATCAATAATTTTCACAGAGCCTGTTTTATCAATCATGATGTTGCTCGGTCTTAAGTCTTGATGCAGCATTTCAAGCCTATGAAAAGCTTGTAGCCCTTTGGCAATTTGCTCCACGATATTACGCACTTCTTCCATGCTGGGTTTGGGGTGGTCAACCATCCACTGGGTAAGGGTTTGCCCTTCAATATATTCGGTTGCGACATACAAATAGTTGTGCGCTCGGCTTTGCGGACATGGTTTGAGCACAAAAGGATTGTTGATGCGCCGAGCAATCCATTCTTCCAACAGGAAGCGTTCCAAATAGGCGGCATCACCCCTTAAATCAATAGAAGGTGTTTTGATGACTGCAGATTCACGTGTTTCCAAATCTTTGACCAAATAAACATGGCTGCGGCTGCTGGCATGAAGTTTTCGGGTGACTTCATAACCATCAAATATGCTTCGTGCTTCAAGCTCTGGTGGAAAGGGAAGCTTGGTTAGCTGTTGATAAATTTCATCTGCGTTTTGTTGCGGAAGTTTATCAATGCGCACAATTTGTATGCTTAAATTATCATCGCTGCCTTGGCTTATAGCTTCTTGGACGATGCTTTCTGCGGCATGGTCGAGGTTATCACTGTGCGCATGAATATGGCTGACAATGGATGCCGAACTTGCAAATTCATACACGCCATCCGTGGCGAGAATAAAGATGTCACCCTCTTTGAGCGGCACAGTTTGATGGTCAATATCAAGGTGTGGGTCAATGCCTAGGGCTCGGCTTAAATAACTTTTATGTTCGGAGACGGCAACCCTGTG
>CAMZLG010000064.1 GCA_947311495.1 uncultured Zetaproteobacteria bacterium | reverse complement strand
GCAAGACGCGCAAAGGCTAAGCACGGTTGTGCTCCAATTTTATCGGGATACCGCCCGCTTTCCATTACACATCCCTACCTCTGACGGTGGCGTCGTTGCTAATCAGCAACTGATTTCAAACACGGGTGCTATACCTGGTTGGAAAGGACCGTATTTGGATAGTGAACTAAGCAACCCTTATGAACCATCTTGGTATCATATTTATTACGGTGCACACCCCTTTGACCTCAATGGTGATGGTGTTGATGACTACACGACAAACACCTGCTTTCTTGTGATTGGCCCCATTGATTTAACTGCTGCCAAGGCCATCAGCGACGCCATTGACCAAGATGGAGATATCACCACAGGCACTGGTGCATGGTACACCAGCGGCAAGGTTCGCACACGATACCGCACTGATACTTCAAACAGCATTTTCATCCTACTCTCAGCGCAAGATTAAACACAATAAACACCATCAAAACAAAGGAGAATAACATGAAACAACAACGTCAAAAACAACAGCTCGGCTTCAGTCTGATTGAACTTATTGGTGTGCTTGCCATTATCGCAATTCTAGGCTCGATAGCAGCCCCTAAAATCCTGTCATCCATTGAAGATTCAAAGGTTCAAGCTGTGGTGCAAGATACACAAAGGCTAAGCACGGTTGTGCTCCAATTTTATCGGGATACCGCCCGCTTTCCAATACACATCCCTACCTCTGACGGTGGCGTCGTTGCTAATCAGCGACTGATTTCAAACACGGGTGCTATACCTGGCTGGAAAGGACCCTACTTGGATAGCGAACTAAGCAATCCCTACAAGCCAGCCAAATATTATATTTATTATGGTGCATTCCCCTTTGACCTCAATGGTGATGGTGTTGATGACTACACGACAAACTCCTGCTTTCTCGTCATCGAACAAATCGATGTAGGTATTATTCAAGCTATAAGCGATGCCATTGACCAAGATGGTGATGTTATCACTGGAACAGGTGCGTGGTACACCAGCGGCAAGGTTCGTACGCGAAGCAGAACTGCCAAGGACACCTCCGTATTCATTATGCTGTCGGCGCAAGATTAAAAGGCATATGGAACTACAAACCAAATCTGGCAAACCAAAGCTTGGGCAACAGCTCATAGCAGCAGGGCTCATTAGCCCTGCTCAGCTTGACTTGGCACTTGGCGAAAAAAGAAGAAGCAACAAGCTTCTTGGTGAAACTTTGGTTGACTTGGGTTTTGTGCATGAGTCTGAAATAGCCAAAATTTTAGCTCAGGAAATTAATAGTACATACTTAGATTTCTCAACCACGCATATTAATAGTCAAGCGATTGAGGCTGTGCCTTACGAGCTTGCCAAACAGTATAATTTAATTCCAATCGATATTGACGAACACAGTATCACTGTGGCGATGGCTAATATCTACAACGTATTGGCAATTGATACACTGGAAAAGGTTTGTAAGCGCACTGTTCATGCACTTACAGCATCAGAAAGTGATATTCTAGAGGCCTTAGAATTCAATTATGCACAAGGCGGTTCAATCCGAATCACCATTGAAGAGGCTTTGAATCAGCCGGGGCTATCTGATGATACTTCCAGCGACTCACCATTGGTTCGCCTTATCAACCAAATCATTTTATTAGGCATACGCTCAAAAGCAACGGATATTCACATTGAGCCTGAAGAAAAAAGCTTAAGAATACGTATGCGATGTGATGGAATTATGCGCGAAGAGTGCTTAATACCTAACAAGCTCAAAGAACCTGCGATAGCTAGGGTAAAGCTTATGGCTAACATGGATATAAGTAAAAAAAGAGAGCCGCAAGATGGGCGCATTCACTTTATCATCAGCAAACGTAAAATAGACCTCCGAGTTTCATCATTACCCACACAGTTTGGCGAAAGTATCGTCATTCGAGTCTTAGATTCACAAATCAAAAGCTTATCATTAGATAGGATGGGATTTTCTCCCCAAGCTTTGACAGATTTCCGCAAAGCTTTAAATACACCTCATGGCATTATCTTGGTCACAGGTCCAACAGGCTCTGGTAAAACCACAACCCTTTATGCCGCTATCGAAGCAATAGACTCTTTGCAACGCAGTGTGTTTACGCTCGAAGACCCCATCGAATATGCCATGAAAGGCGTGCGCCAAGTTCAAGTTAATGAATCTGCCGGCATGACATTTGCATCGGGCTTACGCTCGCTGCTCAGGCAAGACCCTGATGTCATTCTCGTCGGTGAAATTCGAGATGCAGAAACAGCATCTTTAGCCATTCGAGCTGCTTTAACAGGGCATGCCGTATTTTCCACACTACACACCAATGATGCCATTGGGGCGATTCCACGGCTCATTGATATGGGTATTGATGCCTACCTGCTTCCATCATCACTGGTATGCATTGTGGCGCAGCGGCTGGTGCGAAGGCTTTGTGAAACATGCAAAGAGCCTGTGCCTTCAGAGCTACTTAATCTAAGTCAATTCAATGTAAGCCTAGAAGATGGTGCTAATTTTTGGAAAGCGAAGGGCTGTAGCAACTGCAACCAAACAGGATATAAAGGGCGGTTAGCTATCTACGAAGTCTTAAATATTGATGACTCTTTTCACAAGGCCATCGTGAATAGTGAAGACCCAACGGACATTCTCAAGCTTGCCAAATCCAGAGGTATGCAAACCTTGCTCGATGATGGGATTCACAAAGCCTCACAAGGAACAACTTCTATCGAAGAAGTGCTCAGGGTTCTTAAATAATGCCTGTTTTTAGTTATGTTGCGGTCGATAGCCATGGCGACAAGGTTAAAGCTGAGTGCTTTGCCAAAGATGTTGCAGGCTTAAAACAAATGTTAAGCATATCAGGGATGTGGCTACTTCAGTCCAACGTTATTGATGTGTCCAAACGCACACGGACGGTCAAAGTAAATCGCCAAGAGCTCATCGACCTGTTCTCATCTTTTGCAACCATGTTGCAGGCCAATGTTCCCATCCTTGATACCATCAAGTCCATTACCGAATATACTCCAAACGAAGGGCTACAATATACATTAAACCTAATACGCTATGATATAGAAAGCGGTGTCCCTTTATCTGAAGCCATGGCAAAGCATCCTGCGGTGTTTCCAAAACAGGTGAGCAGTGTTATCCAAGCAGGTGAGTTTAGCGGACAATTACCCGAAGTTTTCAAGGGTCTTAAAAGCTATTACCAATGGCTGCATAACCTTATGAAAGACATCAAACAAGCATCAACTTATCCAATCATTGTCTTCTTTGTGGTTTGTTTGTTTATTCTAGTATTATTCTCCTTTGTCGTTCCTCGCTTTGAAGAAATGCTCTTAGGTCTGAATATCCCTTTACCTTTTATCACATATGTTGTTTTAGATATCAGTCATTTTATGGTAAACAATTGGGCGGCCTTGATCGTCATTCCTGTAATCTGGATTATTATCAAGTGGTTATACAAACGCTCGCCTTCCTTCTCGCAATCTTTTGACAAATTCAAGCTTAGCATCCCGATTTTTGGTAAAATAAACCATATGATAGCGCTATCTCGATTTGCCCATCACTTTTCCATGATGTTTCGCTCTGGCATTCAAATCTTGGATTGCCTTCAGCACTGCAGAAACCTCGTCGGCAATGCTCAAATTGCCTCTGCTATCAAGGTCACTGAAACCTATGTATATGAGGGAAGAAATATGAGCGAAGCACTGTATAAGCAACAGGTTTTTCCTCCTATGCTTCTGCAAATCATCAAAGTTGGTGAAACAACAGGAACACTGGACCATGCCATGAGCCAAGTGACCGCATACTATGATGATGAAGTCCCCAAACAAATCAAACACCTTTTCACTATTCTTGAGCCCTTAGTTATGCTGATACTCATCGGTATTGTTGGCACTGTCGCCATTGCCATTTTCTTACCCATGGTTTCAATGATGGGTGGTATTAAATAATGATGTTCAAACCACAAACAAAATGTACAACGCAACATGGGTTTTCTTTAATTGAATTGATTGGCGTGTTGGCGATTATGTCCATCCTTGCCTCCGTGATTGTACCCAACCTCGTCAAACGTATTGATTCTGCCAATGCCGATGCCGAGATGCTAAACTTGACGCATATCGCATCCGAACTTGAACGCTATATCACCACACAATTTACCATACCTTCAAGCTTGGATTGGGCACAAGCCGTGGCATCCGTAAGTAGCCTTCCAATCAATAAAGTCAGTCAAAACAAGCAAGGATTTAACCGAGGGTTCTACGTTGACCCTAAATTTTTCACTAATTTTGATAAGGTGTTTGCTGGCTACACGCAAGGGGCAGGAAAGGTTTTTCCCCCGATAAGCCCGCGTATTATGCTGGTATCTGACATGAAAGGGCCAGCACCTGCTGCACCATCAAGCAGCGCAGCATTTGAAGCCATTTGGAATCAATCTGTAAACAGCTCTATTATAGAAAATGAGAGCATAAAAATTCATCGCATCAATCTAAACCGCATTTTTCATCAAGTGTTGTTAAGTAACGGCTCGACTGATGACCCTTTTTATCGACTCAACAGTGCCAACGAAAAAGTCATTCCCACTGCTGTCAATAATATTAAGGGGGAGCTGTTACTGTATGTCATTGATGGCTCATTATTAAGCCTTCACCTGCCGCCTTACCCAACAGGCTCCGCACAATTCAACACTCTGATTCAATCTTCTGTCAACATATCTTATGACACCAATGGCGCTTCTTGGTTTTGGAGTCGTTTGTAATGCTTTGGCATAGAAAACAACTTGGTGTTAGCTGGATACAAACCCGCTTCTCAGCGCACTTATTAAATCAAGACCACGGTCTTGAAGACTCATACGATGCAACAGATATTCTAACCACAGAAGACTTTGCCGCAGCACTGGCAAAAGCTGTTAAAGCTTTAGATGCCAAAGGTGCAGATGTGTCTATCGTATATGAAGGCACAGAACTTTCTCATCCTTTTATCAAAGCCCCCCCTCTTTCACGCCGCGATTTAAAACTCTTCGTCAAGAACAGGGCTGAAGAGGAAAGCATGGGTCATGATGCTATACTTTACAGCTTCAAAAAGTGTTTAAACCACCAGCAACAAAATACAATCCTACTGCATATCGCACCCAAAGCATTTGTAGAACAAATCACTGAAGCATGTCGGAACAACCAACTTTTGCCGATTAAATTCATCCCGCTCAGTGAAATTATGCGCCTCGAAACCTTTCGCTTTAGTGAGAAAACAGGTGGAATTATTCTCATGCTCGCCATTTTTGAAACATTGGTTGAAATATTGGTGATTCGCGACGATGGTGAAATTCTTCTGCTTAGAGACTTGATGCACAATGTGCTTCAAGGTGAATCTGAAAGGTTATACGATGAAATTAATCGCACTATCCTTTATGCAAACCAACAATTTGGGGCAGATGTTGCAAAAATAGGCCTAATCGAAGAGGTATCATCAAGTATTTACCAAGGCTTAAATGAACATTTCTCCATTCCTATTGAAAGCACTGACATCAATCATGGGCATAGCTTCTGGGCGCGTGAAGCAGCCCTCTTATCCACAACAGTAGAAGGCAACATCTTACCCATCCAATATCAATTTAAACGCGCAAGCATATTCATGAAGCGCAGTATGTTTGCCCTCGTGGGTCTTTTCTTTCTCATCACACTAAGCTTCACCGTGCAAACCGAAATTGACATTAGGGAACAAGCCGAAACGTCTTTGCACATTAAGCTGCAGAATGCCCAACTGTTGGACGAACAAAAACAACTGTCCACACAAGTAGAAAAATACAAAGGGCTAGATAAAATGGTTCAAGAGTTTAGAGACAATAAACACTTTCCTATTGGAGGGTGGTTTCTTACTGAACTACCTTCGCTCATGCCACACAATGTTATATTAAAAGATACTCACATTACATTTGATCAAAACAGGTGGCAATTTACAATAGAAGGACAATTTCTCGGCCATGCAGCACAAGCACCAGAGCAGCTGACTCAATTCGAAAACAATTTAACAACTTTATCTTCAAACCTGAAAATTACAGAACACTGGCATCAGCAATGGTTTGAGGCCATCAATACAAGCCAGAAAACGCATGATTTAGTGTTCGTCATCAAAGGCGAGATATAGTCATGAATACTGCTTCTAAAATACGCTATGCAGCACCCCCTCGCCCGCCCTTATACGTTAGTTTGGGCAAACTTCTTCAGTTGATTCAATATGACTTTAAACAGCATCGAAACAAGTATCTCACCGCATTCATATTTTTGATTATATCCTGTATGCAACTCTACTGTGCAAGTCAAATTCGCATGCCATTTAATGAAAAACAAGCCGCCGAACAAATTGTGCCAAACCAAGTCATTCAAGATATTGCCAATTTAAAAGCACAGTTAAAACACATTAAGGAGGAGGCATCCAGCACATCATTAGCCCTCATGGAACAGTCCATCTTAAATGGCTATAGAACTGAGGAAGGCAATCGTTCTACCGAAAATTCTGCAATGGAAGCTGCCAAGTCTCACATTGTTATCGGCTACGCTGGCATTTCCTCTTTATTGGAGAACCTTGCACGAGAAGCTACAAAAACTGACCTGTCCTTACGCTACAAATTAGACAAGCCTGAACCCATCACATCATTATATTCAGACAACTTGGCGAATATTAAAACCACAATCCTCCTTGAGCCTCAGCCTGATGTAGCAGAGCATAAAGTTTGGGATAGTATCATGAAACAGCTTCACTTTATGTTGCTTAAACACCAAAAGTTTTCCCTTATTTCCATTCATGCCAGCGCAAGCAACCCAAAAGCAATAAGTGTTACTTTAACCATGAACATGCTGGTCTCTTTAACCCATAAGATTGAAGGTATGAAACCATGAAAAAGCTCTTAAAGAAACCTGTTTTTGTTGTGTTCATGAGCATCGTTGCAATACTATCTGTTTACAACACTATCAAGCCTTTCTTATCCAAAAATGCGACTGAAAACTTGCAAGCTTTGGCAGATATGTCCTACTTTCTTCCCACTAGCCCCACAGAACCCAGTAGTTCCCCTAAAAAAACATATTCATCTATAGTCTGGCAAGTCGAAACAACAAACCTCAATCCTTTTAGCCAAACCATACAGCGTAAAATCATATCCAAGAAACACAAGCCTTTACGCCTACACGCCATATTGAATGAAAGTTCCCAGCCTGTAGCACTGATAAATGGTCAGACGCTTGCTGTTCATGACCGCATACAAGGCTACATCATCACCGCGATACAAGAAAACAGCGTTTTTCTTAAAGATATCAAAAACCACAGCACACACACACTGCAATGGGACTCTAGGAGATAACCATGAAAACATCACTCTATACCAAGCCACTCACCCTTTGTCTTACGCTTCTTTTATCTGCATGTGCCAGCACAGCGCAGCAAAAACAAGAGGGGGATAACCGTAAAGCGACAACGCATTTAACCTACAGTCATGAGGAAAAAACCACCATAACACCACTAAAGCTAAGCCAGCTTCCACCAAAGAATAAAGCACCTAAAAAAGCAGCCATGGGCAGCAAGCAATACACCTTCAAAGCGCGTAATATTTCACTCAAAAAAGCATTGGCTATGTTTTCTCGGGCAAACAACTTAAATATTATCCCTCACGAAACAGTGAATGGTACAATCAATGTGCAGTTCAGCAATCTAAGCTTTGAACAAGCCATGAAAGCTCTACTTGACCCTCTAAGTTTACATTGGGAAAAACGCAATGGAACCATTTATATTCAGGATATTCATACGCAAACCTTTCAAGTCGATTATATTCGAATGGCGCGAACAGGCGTGTCTTCCAGTCAAGCACAGGTCACGTCTTCAAGCACAAGCGGACAAGCAGGCTCTATGTCTATTTCAAATCAAGATCAAGTTAACTTTTGGCAAGAGTTTGATACCCAACTTCAAAAACTGCTCTCCAAGAATGGACGATTGGTCATAGACAAGCTATCGGGCACGATTCAAGTCACCGACCAACATAAACACATTCAAGAAGTGACGCGTTTCTTAAACAGTATTCAAGGTGCATTACATCGACAGGTAGAAATTGAAGCTCGTATTGTGGAGGTGTCACTTTCTAATGATAATAGCCTTGGTATTGACTGGACACGTATCGCTTCTTCAAGCCTATTGAATATCAATACAAGCATTCAAACTGCCTTAACGCCAGCAGGAACAATACCTGCCATCACCGCCACTTTGTCAGGGCAAAACAACTCACCGACCAACCAAGTCTCCTCAATCATTAGCGCACTGAAAGAACAAGGTGAGGTCAATATGATTTCGCAACCTCGCCTACTTTTACTCAACAACCAATCTGCCATGATTAAGGTGGGGACAGAACAACCCTTCTTTAGCCAAACCACCACGCCTGGCACAGGAGGCTCTGCAGCCACTGTCACCGAAGATGTTCGCGTAATCACCGTCGGGCTAGTGCTTGCCGTTACCTCACAAATATCCGAATCAGGATGGGTTATGCTGGATGTATCACCCATCATCACACGGCTTGTTGGCACTGCCACATCTCCGCTGGGGTCAACCGCGCCTATACTCGACATCAAACAAGCCTCAACTCTCGTTCGCATTAAGGATGGGGATTCAGTGATGATTGGCGGTCTTATTCAAGACAAGGTTAGCGAAGGCGAACGAAAAATTCCGCTTCTGGGGGACATTCCATTCTTAGGCAGCTTGTTTACCAGCACCTATAAAAATAAAAACCGAACAGAACTGGTCATTTTCTTAACCCCAACCATAAAAGCAGGAGCAAGCCTAGCAGGAAGCGACTCTCCAATTTAAACGCTTTGGACACCTTCAAAAAACATCATAATATGTAGAAATGAGACAAAAGCCCCAATAATGATTATGCTGCGCGGTCTTTGATATAAGCTTAATGCACGAATTTGGAGACCATACGCCGTGGCAGACGATAAAAAACCTGAAACTTTTAATTATAAAGACACTGTTTTCCTGCCGAAAACAGACTTTCCTATGCGTGGTAATTTGCCCGTGAATGAGCCGAAACGCTTAGCCAAATGGGAAGAAGCCAACCTTTACGCCCAAATTCGTGAAGCGCGCAAAGATGCACCCAAATTTATCCTTCATGATGGCCCACCTTATGCCAATGGCTCGATTCATATCGGTCATGCAGTAAACAAAGTGCTCAAAGATATTGTGGTTCGCTCGCGCACCATGATGGGTTTTGACGCGCCATATGTGCCGGGCTGGGATTGTCATGGTTTACCGATTGAGCTAAAAGTTGAAGAAAAATTTAAGAAGAAAAAACGCAAAAAAGAAGACATCACCGATAGTGAGTTTAGAGCCGAATGCCGCGAATACGCCAAAGGGCAAATTGATATTCAGCGCGAAGAATTCAAACGCTTGGGCATCACGGGCGACTGGGAAAACCCGTATGTCACCATGGACTATAAATTTGAAGCCAATACGGTGCGTGAGATTGGTCGTTTTCTTGAAAATGGTGGTTTGTACAAAGGTGCAAAACCCGTTCACTGGTGCGTTTCTTGCGCCACAGCTTTGGCAGAAGCCGAAGTGGAACATGAAGACCACACTTCATCATCTATTTTTGTTAAATTCAAAGTAGGCGAAGATTTAAGCGATATTGATGCCGCTTTAACTGCCGACACATCTGTGGTCATTTGGACAACCACACCGTGGACGATTCCTGCCAACCTTGCTGTCTCTGTTGGCCCTGATTTGGATTACGTTGCCGTCAACATCACAGATGCTGGCGAGTGTGAAAATTTAACTACTGGTGAAGTCTTAATTCTTGCTGAAGGTTTAAAAGATAACGTGTTGAGCGATATTGGCGCAAGTGGTGAAGTTGTTGCTCATTTCAAAGGTTCTGCGCTTGAGAATCGCAAGTTCCGTCATCCTTATCTCGACCAAGATGCACCGATTTTGGTCGGCAATCATGTCACGCTTGATGCAGGTACAGGTTGTGTACACACCGCCCCCGGTCATGGTCAGGAAGATTACGAAGTCGGCTTAAAATATGGACTTCAAGGCTTTAATCCTGTGGGTGACACGGGTATTTTTGAAGACGGCACACCCGTTGTTGAAGGGCAACATGTATATAAAGCCAACAGTATCATGGTTGAGCATTTGCAAAGCTGCGGCGCACTGCTCGCAAGCGACCAAATTCGTCATTCTTATCCGCATTGCTGGCGTTGCCACAAGCCGTTAATTTTCCGTGCCACACCACAATGGTTTATCAGCATGGATAAAAATGATTTAAGAAACAAAGCTTTGGAAGCGATTAAATCAACCGAGTGGACACCTGCTTGGGGTGAAAATCGCATTCGTGGCATGGTGGAGCAACGCCCAGATTGGTGTGTGTCCCGCCAGCGTAATTGGGGTGTACCGATTACTGCCATCAAATGTTCATCATGCAACTCCCATGCTGTGACCACGCCCGAAGTGGTGGAAGGTATTGCCAAACAAGTCGAGCAAGCAGGTGCTGATGTTTGGTTTGCCAAAGATGTGGCTGACTTTTTGCCTGATAGCGCAACCTGCCCCGATTGCGGCAGTGCTGATTTTGAAAAAGAAACCGATATTTTGGATGTTTGGTTTGATTCAGGCAGTACCCATGCCTGTGTTTTAGAGCATAGAGATGAATTGCAATCACCTGCTGACTTGTATTTAGAAGGCAGCGACCAACATCGCGGTTGGTTCCAGTCATCCCTGCTTGAATCCATTGGTACGCGTGGTGTCGCACCATTCAAAGCTGTGTTGACCCATGGTTTTGCCGTGGATAAAAATGGCAACAAAATGTCCAAGTCCAAGGGCAATGTGGTTGCACCACAAAAGCTGATTAATCAAATGGGTGCAGATATTTTGCGCCTGTGGATTGCCTCGGCTGATTATTCGGCTGACATTCGGGTGTCTGATGAAATCATGAAACAATTGGCAGAATCGTACCGTAGGATTCGCAACACCCTTCGTTTCTTGTTGAGCAACTTGGACAATTTTGATGCTGCACAAGCTATTCCGCTTGCTGAACGTAAACCGTTAGACCAGTGGGCAATGCATCGCTTGGCAGATGTGGCAAACAAGGTAAACGCATCCTATGAAAGCTATCAATTCCACCAAATTCACCAAGAAGTACACAATTTCTGCTCGGTTGATTTGGGCGGCTTCTATTTGGATGTGATTAAAGACCGCTTGTATTGCGATGAAGTTGATTCGCCGCAACGTTTATCTGCGCAAAGCACCTTGTATGACATCGCACATACCTTGGTTCGTCTGATTGCACCGATTGTGCCCATGACTGCCGAAGAAATTTGGGATTTCTTGCCCGGTGCAAGCGATGAAAGCATTCATTTGCAAACCTTTAACACCGTTGAAGATGTCAATGTCGACACGGCTGCATGGGATAAGTTTTTTGCTATGCGTGAGTTGGTCAACACAGAAATGGATGTTGCCAAAAAAGATAAAATCATTGGTTCATCGGTTGCAGCCAGCGTGACCATTCCGGATTTGGATATGGCGTTCGCGCAAGCTGTGGGTGAAAGCTATGAGCAACTGTTGATTGTTGCCAAAGCACAAGCTGGCGATGCGCTGAAGATTACGGCAGCCGAGGGCAACAAATGCCCACGTTGTTATGTGGTGAGCAAACCTGCTCACCCTGAACATGAAGTGCACAACGAAGTCTGCACCCGTTGTTTTGATGTGGTGACTGCTTAATGCAACATATCCTCGTTCATTACGCAGAACTCGCACTCAAAGGCAAAAATCGCCGTGAGTTTGTGCGCCAGCTTGCCAAAAACATCAAACAACTCATTGGTACAAGCAAAATTGATAAAGAACATGGGCGAATGCTGCTGCATTTAGAAGAAATCACAGAAGCCAAGCTTAACCACTT
>CAMZLG010000063.1 GCA_947311495.1 uncultured Zetaproteobacteria bacterium | reverse complement strand
GGTGTCAAGGTGGCAAATGACTATAGGCGGATTCAAGTCCCAAGTGCAACTTGAATTAGTTTAGTTTCTGTATTGAAAAACACTTCATGGGGCGCTTTGTATCCCAATGTTTTTCGAGGCCGATGATTTAGTCTGTGCATAATGAAGTCAATCTCTTGGTTTGATACGGTGTTAAACATTCGATGTTTGGGTATATACTACCTTACTAACCCATTGGTATTTTCGTTTAGCCCTCTTTCCCATGAGGCGTAAGGGTTAGCAAAAAAGATGTCTGTTTTGAGGGCTTGGGCAACTCTAGCATGGTCGCAAAACTCCAAGCCATTGTCTTTTGTGATGGCATGAACCATGCTTTTGAATGGTGCTAACAAGCGAATTTCCGCATCAGCCACAGCCTTAGCCTTTTTGCTTTTGAGCATTTCTAGTAAGGTGTACTTTGATTTGCGATCAACCAATGAAACGATAGCGCCCTTATGTTCTTTACCAACGATAGTATCAGCTTCCCAGTCACCAATACGTGTTTTCATATCAACAACATGAGGTCGTTGTTCAATACCAACACGATTCGGTATTTTTCCTCGCCTGTTTGTTGAACCATAACGTTTCTTGCGTTTCTTTTGACAGCGCAGAAAAGTATATAAATCACCACCGTTAGCCTTGTCAGCATACACATATTGGTAAATCCATTCGTGGCTGATGAAACGACCACCTTCCATACGTAAGCGCGAACCAATTTCTTCAGGTGACCACTCCATGCGAAGCAGAGACTCAACTTGCTGCCATTGTTCGACTGTAATAGATGCCGCGACCTTAGTTTGCCTGCGTTCCAAGGCAAAGCTATGGGCTTGCTTTGCTCGGTAACCACGTTGACCATGATTGCGCCTTAGCTCTCGGCTAATGGTTGATTTGTGTGCGCCAATAAGGCCTGCAATATCAGCTTGAAAGTGACCTGCTTTCGTAAGAATACCAATCTGATAGCGTTGTGCTTGGGTTAGCTGCGTGTAGTTCATTTCTTGTCCTTTGATAAGTCGTGTTTGAAAAGACCAAGACTGCTGCCGCAGCTGATTCCTTCAAACTTTTATCAAAGTTGCACTTACGAGTTGAATCCGCGATAAGTAAAAAAGAGGGTTAGCTTTCTTGCTTCATTACTCGCTCTTTCTTAGCACGGATACGTGCCTTTTTATCGTCTGAAGCATGTGCATCACGCGGCTTGCGTGGCACAGCGCGATACAACTCAATGCGTTCACCTTCATGAACTTCTGCATCAAGTTTGGTCAACTTGGCATAAATACCAACCTTGTTCACAGCCAAATCTAATTCAGGAAACTTGACCAACACTTGCGACATTTGAATCACTTGCTCAACCGTACATTGCTCAGGCACATCCAACTCTTCGAGAAACTGCTCTTCAGGCAAAGCATAAACAACCGACACATGCATAATTAACCCCTTGTCGCTCTTAAACTGACGGCGCGTTTTTCAAATGTATTGACCATGGTTTTACATGCTGCACCAAACAATGGTGATGCCACTATATCCAACATCATACTCTTAAATTCAAATTCAATCGAGAAATGAACCCTGCAGCTTTCATCGTCAATGTGGTCAAATGTCCACACACTTTCTAAAAATTTAAACGGCCCCGTGAGCAAACGAATCTCCACAAGCTTGTGCGGCATAAAATAGTCAACGGTTTGAAATTGATGTTTGGTGCCTGCCAAGTCCATGGTCAGCTCTGCACTCAGTTCGTTGTCTTTAACTTCCAATAGTTCAGCGCCACAAAGCCAAGGCACAAACACAGGATATGTTTCAATATCCATCACCAAGTCATACATTTCTTTGGCGCTTACGGGCAACACTTTGGTCTCTTCAAAGCAATGCATTAGCCGCGACTTCTTTTCTTTTCCTCATGCCGCTTTTCATTGGCAGTCTTGGCCTTACCCTTAGCTTTTTCTTCGTACGGGTTATCCGACTTCGCAAACTTAATACGCACAGGAATACCCGGAAGTTTAAAATATTGGCGAAAACTTTTTTCTAGGTAATGCTTATAAGATGCTTTGATGGCTTGGGGTCGATTGCTAAAAATTCGAATGGTTGGCGGTGTTGCGCCTACCTGTGATGCATATTTTAAGCGCACAACTGCTCCACCGTCACTGGGCGCATATTGTTTTTTCTCAGCATCGCCCAGCCAACGATTAAGCTGACCGGTGCCCACTTCAAACCCATTGGCAACGCCTGCATCAACCGCATGTTTTAATAATTTTTTCACACCTTTCTTATGTTTAGCTGCCGTGCGGAACACAGGAATATCAGGTAAGCCGCGCATTCTGAAGTCCAATCGGTCAACATAATATTTCCAATCTTCATCGGATAATAAATCAACCTTGTTCACCGCAACAATCAATGCACAACCTTCATCTTGCGCCAAGTGCATCAAACGCATGTCTTGCTCAACAATACCTTCCGCGCCATCAAGCACCATAACGGCAACATCCGCACGTCTAAAAGCTTGCACCGCTTTAACCCGCGCCACAAATTCAATCACATCACTGATGCGTCCTGTTTTACGTTGCCCCGCGGTATCCACCAAGCGAACAAAACTATCGTCAAACGGCATATCTGTATCAATGGCATCTCGCGTTGTACCTGCAATCGGACTAACCACCATTCTATCTTTGCCCAGCCATGCATTGATAAGCGTTGATTTACCCACATTGGGGCGACCAATCACAGTAACGCGTGCCAAAGGTTTATCATCACTGACTTCATCTTGAATATCATATTTGGGAATCGTTTTGGCAATCAACGTGCACAAAGCTTGCATACCATGACCATGTGCAGCCGACACAGGATGTGGGTCACCCATACCCAAAGCAAAAAACTCTTGCGCAAGCCCTGCATTTTCAGCTTTGTTCACAATCAACAACACAGGAATATTGGATTTGCGCAACATTTGCGCCAAAGCATGGTCAACAGGTGTTGGCCCTGCAAGCGCATCCACTGCAAAAATAACAATGTCAGCAATATCCAAAGCGGCTTCCACTTGGCTATCAATCGCACCCTGCATTTCACCATGTTGTGATTCACCAATACCACCCGTGTCGACCAATACACACGGTTCGCCACCAATCACACATTCCGTTTCCAAACGGTCAACGGTGACACCTGGTCTATCGCCCACGATTGCTTTGCGCTTTTTAATGATACGATTGAAAAGCGTTGATTTACCAACATTTGGGCGGCCAACAATAGCGATAACAGGAAGTTTAAAAGCCATCTTATTTCACCAAGGTCATCAAACCACGGTCAGTACGAATAAGCAGACCCATGTCTGTCACAATCGGCAAGCGTGTGATACTACCTTTCAAAGTTATATTCGCTTCAACCTCTCCATCCATATTGACTCGAAAGACATTGCCCTGATTATCAGTCAACCAAAGTGCGCCATCAAATAATACTGGGCCTATCAGCTCATGTTCAGAAATTTTCTTGCTCCACACACGGCTGCCTTTATCCACGTTGTACGCATGCAAAAAACCAAGGCTGTCTGCCATAAACATTTTCTTATTCACAAGCAAAGGTGTAGATTTCAATGAAACAGGTAGTGAGAAAGATTGAGAGCCATCTTTTGCCGATAAAATCACCAGCTCACCATTAAAGATAGGCACCATCAAAGCATGATGAACCTGTTCACCAGCCAACTGAAGGCTTTCAACCAATAAGGGCGTTGCTAAAGGACCGTTGATGTTCCCAACCCTTGCCGCAAGACTGGCAGAAATGGTTTGCTGCCTCCAAAGAACATCCCCAGTATATGCTTTCAAAGCAACGGCACCACCATTGTTAAAGACCGTATAAACAACATCATTATCAACCCATGGGTTTGCGCCCAAATACAAACTTAATGTGTTTTTTGAGCCTGTGTAGCTCCAACGTTTTTCGCCAGATTCGGAAAAACGATACAATTCATTATCCGCGGTTTGTACAAGAAAATCACTGCCCACAGCAACGGGCTGCATCGTAAAAGTAGAAGATAGCTTCTTCTGCCAAATAATTTCCCCTGCAATAGGGTCAACCGCATACAAGTTTCCTCGGATGTCGCCAAATACGACCGTATCATTTTGTAGCGTTAGTGCGCCAGAGTCGACGGGTGTACCCAAATAAAACCTACGCACCTCACTGCCAGACACAATATTATACACATGCACCCAGCCATCACGGCCTGCAAGCACAGCCCATGTTTCATTATCATGTTTAAGTATTGCAAGATGGCTTAAAGCTGCGGGATCATTCGGCAAACGTTGGTCAACATCAACTGACCACACTGTTTCAATTGTGGATGTTTGGGCGAATGTTGTCGTGGGAACAACAACCGCACCTGCAACATAAGCAACAAGTGCAAAAGCACAGGCGAAATATTTCATATTATTTTGAGGCTTGAAGTGATGCAAGCTCAGCTTCAAGAGCTGCTTTTAAATCATTATCATGTGATTCGGCATCCAAAGCTTTTTGAATCAATGTTTCTTTTTCAGATGTATCCGTCGCAAGTTTTGCCAACAAAGCATAACGCGCTTGTTCATAATGTTTGCCAACATTCTCTTGTGCAAGTTCTTTCGCCTTTTCAACATCACCTTCTTCAGCATAAAGCCCTGCCAACTCAAGACGCGCTTGCCACACAAATTCTGGTGCGCTTTTGCTGTCCATCAAACTTAGCAACGCAGCTTTGCGAACCTCAATACTTGCATTAGAGCTCTTTTTAAATTGTGCTAAAATCGCATAACCTGAATCGGGGTATTCTTTAATCACACTGTCAAACATAGCTGTTTGTTCAGCTTCATCATTGATGTTCATCGCTTTGATATACATCAATGCAGCCGCTTCTTTTTGACTGCGCTTCTGCTCTTGCCATAACCCGTTACCCACAAGGGCAAGCACCAAAACAATAACACCTGCAATCAATTGTTGTTGATTATATTGTAGCCAAGCAATCAGCTTCGCGCTTTGCATATCACGCTTTAATTCAACAAAGTCTGTTCCATCAACAATCCCTTCAACAGGGGCACTTTCTTGTTTCTTATTACTCACAATGATTCACCTTTTTACATCACTCATGCTATTCGTAGCTGCGACACGCTAAAGAGCGCACGACAAGTGTCAATTATTCATGATGAAGCATTTATGATTCGTCATTGAAGAGTTGGCACTTGTCGTGCTTATATCAATTTTACATAACTTTTCCATACAGACCTTCAACGCTAAGGAGTAAAAATGAGTGCCGAGAAAACAATAGACACATTTGACATCTTATCCGGTCAACCTGGCGCCAAATTTGTTCAACTTCTTCTAAAGAATTCGCTTATCAATGATTCACAACTTGAAAAAGCAGTGCGCATCCAAAAGAAACTGGGTAACAAAAAAGTTCTTTCCCATATCCTCATCGAACTTGGGTTGATTACGGAAGATGAAAAAAAGACGGTTGTTGCGCGCACGTGCCCAGAATTTCCTTATTGGTGAATTGATATGCGAACTTGGTTTTATTGATTTAGAATCCTTGCGCCTAGCAGAAAAAGAACTGAGTAAATCACCAGGTTCTCGTATGGGTGAACTACTAATCAAGATGAATTTGATTAACGATAGAGAACTTGCTCAAGCCTTATCCGAACAATTGAACAAACCATTGGCACATATTGATATCGACATGATAGATAAAAATATCACAGGTAAATTTTCAAACAAATTCCTTAGACAAAACTTAATCATTCCTTACGAAGAAAACAAAGCCCATGTTCTTGTGCTTACATCTGACCCTCTCAATAATCGTGCCATTCAAGAAGTTGAAGAACAGTTGAAAAAAAGTGCCACGATTTTTATGGCTGCAGAAAGCACTATGGTGAGTTTAATTGAAAAATTAACACTCACAAAGCAGGGCAATGAATCCAGTGAAGGTCAGCATATTTCTGAAATTGTGGACAGTGTGTTGTTGGCTGCGATTCGGGATAATGCCAGCGACATTCATCTTGAACCATTGATGGATTTAATGCGTGTTCGTTTTCGCATGGATGGTGTGCTTATCCACAAAATGGATATACCTCGCGAAGCTTCAAAACGTGTCGTCACCCGACTGAAGATTTTGTCCGAAATGGATATCTCTGATACACGTACACATCAAGATGGTCGTATTTCACAAGTCATTGGCGATATTGAAGTTGATTTTCGCGTCTCCACTTATGTTACAATTTATGGTGAGAATTTAGTTATGCGCGTACTTCGTCGTGATGGCGGCTTAAAAAGTATTGAACAAATTCACATGGACAGAGGCATTTTAGAACGGTTTAAACATGATGCTTTGGACGTTCCCACTGGGGTTATCATTATCACAGGTCCCACAGGTTCAGGTAAAACCACGACGCTATATTCAGCCGTTGATTACTTAAATCGCCCCACAACCAAAATTATCACTTTAGAAGACCCTGTCGAATACGTTATTGACGGAATTATGCAATGTTCTGTTGATGAAAATGTTGGGCGTTCTTTCTCAGAATCCCTTAAATCTGTCGTGCGCCAAGACCCTGACATTATTGTGTTGGGTGAAATACGCGATACGAATTCAGCATCCGTAGCCGTGCAGGCTGCTTTAACAGGGCATAAAGTGCTTACCACCTTTCATACCGAGGATTCTATTGGTGGTCTGCTTCGCTTAATTGATATGGGCGTTGAAACATTTCTCATTTCATCAACAGTTGTCAGCATTTTGGCGCAACGCTTAATCCGCACCATTTGCCCAGACTGCCGGCAACCTTATATGCCCAACAAACGTATCGCACACTTGGTTGGTTTTGATGATGAAACCCTTAGAAATCATACTTTTTATCGCGGCACATGTTATGGCACAGGTTATCATGGGCGCACTGCACTGCATGAATTATTGGTGCTCAACGAAGCTGTGCGCTCAGCTATTATTGCCCAAGAACCATCACATGTAGTTCGCAAAATCAGTTGTGAGAGCACTGATTTATTATCATTGATGGAAAATGGATTATATAAAGTTCTCGAAGGCGAAACCACCATTGAAGAGGTGTATCGCATAGCGCCTCGCGCTGTTTCTAGCCGAAGTGTTGCCGATATTATTAGGATTATGGGAGATGAAAATGAGCGTTGATGTCCAAGCTTTTGCACAGGTGATTCGCATTCGCTTTAGAAAAGGTGAAGCCAAACTACCCCTACTACCTAAAGCCGTATTGGAAGTACAAAAAATAGTTCAAGATGAAAGCAAAGGTGCATCGGATATTACAAAAGCTTTAGCGCAAAGCCCAACATTTTCTGCCACCGTATTACGCATTGCTAATAGCCCTGAATTCAAAAATGGCGCCTATGAAGTGCGTAGTTTACCCATGGCAGTACAGCGCCTTGGTGGGCGAAGAACATTACAACTCATGGTTGCCATATCTTCTAAACTACATATGAATGTCAAAGATAAGGGGCTGAAAAAAATATTGGACCGAAGTAAAACAGATGCATTGTATGTTGCCGTTGCCGCAAGAAACCTAGCACAACTGCTGCAAAATGCAGAGCCTGAAGAGGCTTTTCTGGCTGGTATGTTACACGATATTGGTGTGTTGGCTGTTGTATGTGCTGTGCCTGACTTGTTATCACCGTTGGCTTATGAAGATCAGTTAGCAATCATTGATGCACTTCACCTAGAAACGGGAGGTCGCTTGCTCAACTACTGGGAAATGCCCGACTCATTTGAAAGTATCGCATCCCATCATGGTATCGAATCAGATGATAGACCCCGCGATAAACTGATTGATATTGTGGATGCTGCAAGTTTCTTGGTGCGCTCATTTGGTCATAAAATGTTGTTTAACTCCAGTGACCTTATTGACCCTTCACACTACCCACCCATTCAACGCATTGGGGCATCCGAGACACACTTGGCTGCTATTGAGATTGAGCTGGAAGATAATGTTGCAAAGATGTCCTCTGCGTTGCGTTAACAACTGTGGAATCATAATTTAGCGTTGAATAAGATAGTTAAGCTTGCGCCAAATCGCATCGTGAAACACTTCTGTCACCAATGCTTTAGCACCCGATGAGGCATCCAAAATCGAGCGCCGCACCCAATAGCCCTCATATAATCCTTGGTCTTGAACCTTGGCAATATTCAAATTAAAGCGCGATAATGACAAACCTTGGTCAGAAAGTAAGTTGGCAAGGGGGCGTTTACCTTCTTCAAGCTCAAGCATCAGCTCAATGGGCAACACTGCCAATGGTAACACAGACTCCGCATCAAACATCACTTCACCGCGTGATAACAATGAAACTTTACGCCGCAAGCAGCGCTCTTGCGCATCCACTTTTAAAAGCTTGGCTTCCGTCTCATCAATAGTATCAACAAATTGATCATGCACATGCACATCCAACTTCATACCATACTTGCCCTCAAGCAAACGAGTTAAAGGTGTCACCACAGATAACACGCTGATTTGCACAGGTGTCAGTGTTTCGCCGTATTCAGCGCGCCAACTGCGTACATCCAGCCATGTTTGAGTATGTAGAAGTTGTTGAATCATGTGGACAACGGGTACGCCATCACCACAGCATCTTCACGCAGTTTACTTGAGGTTGCCGCATAATAATTAGGGCGTTTCCCAACGTTTACAAAACCCAAATGGTGATAAAATGATTGTGCAGCAGTATTAGAAACCCGCACTTCCAACATCAATACTTCCATACCTTGTTTGGCTGCGATTAACATGTTCATCAGCTTGTTTGCAACCCCCAAACGCCTGAAATCTTGGTGTACACACACCTGCATGATTTGTGTTTCTAACAAAATATCTTGGCTTAACACATAAGCAATCAATGTTTCGCCTTGATAACACACAAACAAATCATAACCAACCTGAAGCGATTGTAACATCACATCTTTTGACCATGCCTCATCCAGCACAGCACGGCTTAAACGAAATACCGCCTCAATATCATCGATATTGCCAAGCCGATATGAAAAAGCCATCAGTCGGGTGCTTGAATCTGCTCTTTCCAACTGCATGTTTCGCTAGCGCATACATGTTCTGTACCATTACGTTTGGTGATTTTTTCAGTCACAAACGGTGCGCCACATTCAGGGCAAGCTTTATCCAACGGTTTGTTCCACAATGCATGTTTACACTTGGGATATTGCGAGCATGAGTAAAATATTTTGCCACGGCGCGATTTTTTCTCTAAAAACGTACCTTTTTTGCATGTTGGGCATTGAATACCCGTATCTTTAGGCTTTTCTAAGGGCTGAATATTTTTGCACTTGGGGTACGCTGAACAAGCCAAAAATTTGCCGTAACGTCCTGTTTTAATCACCATAGGCGACTGGCATTTTTCACATTTCTCATCCGATTCTTCAACAGGTGCTGGTTCTGCATCGCCATTCAACGGTTTAGCCACTTTGCATTCAGGATAACCCGTACACGCTAAGAACTTACCATACTTGCCCAGCTTTATTGCCATCGGTTTGCCGCATTCAGGACAAACTTCATCGGTTGCTTCATGGGTGACATCGGAGCGTTTTACATTTTCTTGGGTATGGTCAACCCGCTCCTTGAACGGCTCCCAGAAATCATGCAATAAGGGTTTCCAGTCTCGCTCGCCTCGCGCCACTGCATCCAATTTGTTTTCAATATCTGCCGTAAAATTAGTGTCGACAATATCACCGAAATAATCGGTTAAAAATTTACTCACGATTTCACCAACATCTGTCGGCACAAAACGCTTTTTATCCATTTCAACATATTTACGCTCGCGCAATACATTCAGAATCGATGCATAAGTCGATGGGCGACCAATACCATGGGCTTCAAGTTCTTTCACCAAAGTTGCTTCAGAAAAGCGCGGCTTGGGTTCTGTGAAATGTTGCTTGGGCAAGACACTATCAATGGCAACCGCATTGCCAACTTCCAAAGGAGGTAGCGTTTTATCATCGCCATCTTTGCTCGGCTCGTCTGTACCTTCAATATATAAGGTGCGAAACCCAGGGAATACTAAGGTCGAACCGTTGGCACGCAAAATTGTGTCGCCTGAAGTTAAATCAGCACGCACTTGGTCAAGCACTGCCGCTTCCATTTGTGATGCCACGGTGCGCTTCCAAATTAATGTATATAATTTCAACTCATCCGCAGGCAATGTGCCCTTCAAACTTTCAGGTGTGCGGGCAAATGACGTTGGGCGAATCGCCTCATGCGCTTCTTGCGCATTTTTGCTCTTGGTTTTGAATGTTCTTGGTTTGCTGGGTACAAACTCTGCGCCAAATTGTGTTTTAATTTGTCCGCGCACTTCATCAATCGCTTCTTCAGATAAGCTCGTCGAATCCGTTCGCATATAAGTGATTAAACCCACACGCTCGCCATCAACTTCTTCACCTTCATACAGCTTTTGCGCAAGCTGCATGGTTTTCCGTGCAGTAAATCCTAATTTGCGCGAGGCTTCCATTTGTACAGTTGAGGTAATAAAAGGGGCAGCAGGATGTTGCTTGCTCTTTTTCTTTTGCACATCGCTAACAACAAACCCACCTGCTTCCACGGCTTTAGCTGCTTGTTCAGCAAGTTTATTATTATTTAAATCAAACTTGGTTAACTTTTTGCCACTTAGTGTGTGCAACATCGCCTTGAATGCTGCTTTAGCATCACTTTTTTTACATGCCGCTTCAACTGTCCAATACTCTTTGGGTTTAAAGTCACGGATATGTTGTTCGCGTTCACAGACCAAACGCAATGCAACTGACTGCACTCGCCCTGCCGATAATCCGCCACGAATTTTACGCCATAACAACGGAGAAAGTGTGAATCCCACCAAATAATCAAGTGCCGAACGTGCTTGTTGCGCATCCACCAAAGGCATATTCAATTCCGTTGGATTTGCTACTGCATCTTGGATGGCTTTGCGTGTAATTTGATTAAAGGTTATGCGTGAGACTTTTTTGCCTTTGAGTTTGCCGCGTTTTTCCATTTCATCGGCAACATGCCAAGCAATGGCTTCCCCTTCCCTATCCAAATCGCTTGCGAGAATAAGTTCATCAGCTTTTTTGAGTGCTTTCTCAATGTCGGATAAACGTTTGCGCTTGTCTTCAATGACTTCGTATTTTAAGGCGAAATTATTATCAACATCCACTGAGCCATCTTTCTTAGGAAAGGCGCGAACATGCCCATAAGAGGCAAGCACTTTATAACCTTTACCCAGATATTTTTCGATTGTTTTGGCTTTTGCTGGAGATTCCACCACGACTACTGCACTCACGCTATCTCCTTGTAAAACTTAACTTAATGTATAACGACTGCCCGGAAGTTTTTCTACAATTCCACCCAGTTCGAGGGCGAGCAAGATGGTAGAAAGCGCAGGCACGGTCAAGCCGCAATCTTCAGCAAGTGCATCCACATGTTTTATTTCAGCTTGCAAAAGTGTGATAATTTTTGCTTCAGTAGCATTGGATGGTTCATAGGTTTTTGCGGATTTTTGCTCACCTTGCCAACCCATGTTTTGCAAAATATCTTGCGCATCCGTCGCCAAGATCGCCCCATCTTGAATCAATTGATGGCAACCCGCATGTACATCATTCAATACAGAGCCAGGCACTGCAAATACCTCCCGCCCATAGTTCAAGGCTTGCCGTGCAGTAATCAATGAGCCCGACTTCAGCCCACCTTCCACCACAACCAAAGCATGCGATAAACTTGCAATAATACGATTACGCTGTGGAAAATAACTAGGGTGTGCTTCCTTGTCAGGTGCATATTCACTCACCACACAGCCTTGTTCTGCCAATGCTTCAATCTGTTTTTGTTGTTGCGGGCTGCCTGCATTTAAACCATAACCCAGCACTGCAATACCTGCGCTTTTCGCATCCAAAGATCCACCATGCGCTGCTGAATCAATGCCCGGTGCCATACCGCTAACCACAACCACACCTTGCTTGGATACATACGATGACCAACGGCGTGTAATCAGTTTGCCTTCAGCACTTGCTTTGCGCGCACCCACCATACCCAACATTTTATCCGATTGAAGGCAATCCAACTGCCCTTTAATATATAAGAGTAGTGGCGCATCCGCGCAGCTATGAAGTTGAGAAGGGAAAATATCATCATCAGGGCAAATGATATGAATCTGGCTGGTTTCACACTGCTGAATAAGCGCATCAATTTGTTTCGTGATGGCATCCGATTGTGCAGCTGCAAGTGCATTGACCATTTTCGGACCAACACCTTCAACAGCCAACCAACCTTGTTTATCTTGCTGCCAAATGTTTGCCGCTGAACCAAATGTTTCAATCAGTTGGCGGGCAGTCACCACACCAACACCTGCAACCATACTTAGACGCAGGTAATCATGTGCAACGCGGCTTAACAAAGCTGCTTATTTCTTCGATAAAGGCTGAATTAAGTCTTTAATATGAATCGCTGATGAGGATTTACTAATCAAAGCAATTGATGCTTTCTCTTGTGCCGCAATCACGATGATTTCACCAATTCTTTCTTCAGGAAGCGCGCGATAAGTTTTTTCTTGATACACCTTATCCAACACTAATTTGCCAGGGCGGTATACACCAAGCACTGAACCAGCTCTAAGCCCATCATCAGAGCCCGTGTCAATGCCAATAACTTGCCCTTGTCCAGCTTCAACCGTATTACCACGAATATATGTTACATGTCCAAATACAGGTTTATCTGGGTATTCAAGTTTAACATTATAATCTGTTGGCAATGCACGTTTTAACCTATCTGTTCGACTGATTTCTTCAAATGCTTGAATAATTGTGCCACGAAAAACACCTGCTTCCTCTGAAGTGATTTCAACCGTACCCAAATGATTGACCAAATAACCAACCAACGCTTTATCACCGAGGTCGTTCAATGCATAAATGGGGTCGCCCGTGCGGAAAATATTGAATGTGTCTCCTGGTTTTGCGCGCACATCCAAGGATAAATAAACCCTATCGTTTGCGCCATAATTAAGGCGCTCATCTTCAGAATCTAGAATATGTCCAATGCCTTCAATGGATTTAGGCTCAATAAAATCTTGTCTAGCCAATGCTGTAAGCAATACTTTACTGTCAATTTCCTTTTCGCTTTTCTCTGCCGGTTTATAAATAATGCGTGGCTCAAGCGTGACAACAGGGCGGTCAGGTTTTACTTTTTTTACAACTTTTTTTGCTTTCTTAAATTTCAACCACAGCTCATTGCCTGGATAAATAAGGTCGGGGTTAGAAACATAAAGGTTTTGTTCCCAAACCTTTAACCATTTTTCAGGGTCGGCAAAATATTCTTGGGCAATATCCCAAAGTGTGTCACCTTTTTTAACAATATACGGCTGCGGAAATGGTTTTACCAATTCAGACTCGCCCACTTTTCCCGGCATGAGGAAGGCATCGGCTGATACTTGAAATGGTACGGTAAATACTAACAACAATAAGACTTTCAATTGAAGTTTCATATGAATGCTCCTGCGTAACTTTTGATAAAACATAAGATATTTAGCAAAATTGTGGCAGATAGTTCTATGAACCGCAACTTTTCTTAAAAGTTTATCAGCCCTTCGATGTCAGCTAGCCATGGTAGGTATTCCAAAAGTATAGCTGAAACTTGAGAAAAGCTGCCCAAGAAAATCATCGCACCCACAGCCATTAACAACACGCCTGAAATAATTTCCACGGTATGCAAATGGCGCTTAAATTTTTGCGACCAGTTTAAAAATGCATTGGTCGCAAAGGCTGCTAGCAAAAATGGCACACCCAAACCAATGGAATACATAACCAACAACATCATACCCTCGCCAACTTGCCCCTGAATACCTGCCATGGCAAGAATAGCTCCCAAAATAGGACCTATGCATGGTGTCCAGCCAAACGCAAATGCCGAGCCTAACATCAAAGCACCTAAACCATTGTTTCCTTTAACATTTTGTGTGTCTAACCTTGCTTCCATCAATAAAAATGGAATACGAATTAAACCTGTATAATGCAGACCAAAAACAAAAATAATAACGCCCGCAACTTTACCCAAAATCGCCATGTTGGATAATAACCATTGCCCAATAAATGATGCCGATGCACCCAAAGCAATAAATACCAAACTAAATCCAAGCACAAACCACAGTGATTGTATCATCGCTGTGCGGCGAACTTTCGCTGCATCAATGTTTTCTTCATCACGCAAAGCATCCACGGACACACCGCTGATAAACGATAAATATGCGGGGACTAAAGGAAGAACGCAGGGTGATAGAAACGATAGCAGCCCAGCAGCAAATGCACCCAACATAGAAATTTCAGACATAATTATACCTCATTTTACAGCTTGGTCGCAAGTCTAAGCACTTTCTTACGGTTTGGCTTGTGGTTTAGAAGGATGCCGCGCTTACAGGGCTCGTAACTGCTTACGTACCGCCAAAACGTGACGTGCTGTCATGGATAATCCAGACACGCGCATATCAAGAAATGTTTGCGTCCATGCTCTGTTTGCAGCCAGCTCACCACATACAGTAATCGGAATATTTTGTCGGTTTGCAGCATCTACTGCCATTTGGATAAGACGTTTAATCGCAACATGATTCGCATCATAAAGGTATCCAACATGCTCATCTGAGCGGTCTACCGCCAAACCATATTGCACCAAGTCATTGCTTCCGATGGAGAAAAAATCAGAAACTTTTGCCAAATCGTCAGCTATCAAGGCGGCGGCAGGCACTTCAATCATACAGCCCAACGCAATATCTTGCCTCACATCCAGCTCAGCTTTGGCTTCTTCAAGTAAAGCGCGCACTGCCAGCATTTCAGCAGTCGAGACCACCATGGGAACCAATATTGAAATGTTAGCTGTTTTAGCACAACCGAGAATGGCTCTTAATTGTGTCTTTAAAATATCAGGTTTTCGCAACAACATACGCACACCACGCAGCCCTAGCGCAGGATTTTCGCCGTCATAATCACCAAATAATGCTTGCACATGTACCAATTTGTCAGCACCCACATCCAGCAAACGAAAGGTGATAGGTTTATTACCCATGCCTTGGACAATTTTCTGGTAATATGCTCTCTGCTCTTCTTCGCTGGGTAAAGTCGCCGACTGCATAAATAAAAATTCTGTGCGGAACAAACCAATACCATCCACACCGTATTGCAATGCAATATCCACTTCTTCAACAAACTCAATATTTGCAAGCAGTGGTAAATAATACCCATCTTTACTTTGTGAAGGTTGATTTGCATATATTTTTAATGCATCGCGCTTTTCATTTAACTGTTGTTGCTCAATGTCATAAGCCAAACATTCATCAGGGCTAGGGTTGAGTATCCATGTGTTTTCTTCGGCATTAAGTAGCAAAACATCGCCATCTTCGGCTTGTTCAAACAGCCCCTGTGCACCAACCAACCCCGTTAGTCCCACACCCCGCGCAACAATCATGGTATGGCTATCTTTACCACCTTGTGATGCCGCAAAACCTGCCACACCATCTCGCCACATGGTCACAACGTCAGAGGGAGCAAAGTCGGTCGCAAGCATAATGGATTGTGCTTGGTGAAGCGCTAGCGGAGAAGCATCTAAATATTGGAAAATGCGCTGCCCTACTTGCGTTATATCGGCTTTTCTACTTTTTAAGTAGATATCATCCATATGCTCAAAAGCCTGTTCAAATCCAGTTAAACATCGCTTGAGCGCCCACTCCACATTAATTTTATCCTCTTCTATAAACCGTTTGGTTCCAGCTTGTAGTTCAGGGTCTGATAACATTAAATGATGGCTTTCTAAAATGGGTAACAACTCATTCGCATGCGGATGTTCTTTAAGCAACATCATTTCATCTTGTAGGCTTAATCGTGCTTGTAAAATAGCCTGTGAAAATCGCCTGACTTCAGCCTCAGTTTGATGTTCTTCAACCTTGTATTCTGGAATAATATGATGCTTCTCATCCAGCTTTTGCACCACGCCCAGCACCAAACCTCCACTGCCAGCAACTGCATGCCCTTGTTGGCTCACAACTTCTCTCCAAAGCCGCTTTCGACTAAAGCGCACAATTGATGCAACGCCTTTTTTTCCTGCTCACCATCGGTTTGAATCACCAGCTTTGTACCTTGGCTTGCTGCCAAGGTTAGAATTGCCATCAAACTTTTCCCGTTCACACTCAAATCATCTCGCTTTATCCGTACATCGCATGGAAAACCATGGGCAAGCCCAACAAATTGCGCCGATGTTCGGGCATGTAAACCCAGCTTGTTCACCACCGTGACGTGTTGTTTTTTCACGCTGCTTTGCTCGTGTCTAAAGCTGCCTGCATGGCATACTCTTGCGAACCAAGACGCATATACTTTTGTCCTGCATCCAAGCTGAGATGCACAAGTGTTTGCACATCGTGATGCTCTCGCTCTAACATGGTTTTGATCAAGGTTGGCAAATTAAACCCTGCCATCAACTCAATCGTGCAGGCGTAACGACCGCCAGCAACCGCATTCATCGCAATATTACAAGGCGTTGCACCAAAAATATCTGCCATGACCAACACTCCATCACAATGTTTAGACATAGACTGCAAATGGTCTTTAAATAATTGTGTCTGCGCTATTGCATCATCTGAATTGACAATATCAACTGCCTCGAAATCGGGTTGTTGTTGTAAAATATATTCAACAGCGGCTTTGGTTTCCGACGCAATGCCTGCATGTGCAATAAGGATAATGCCAATCAATGAATATCCCCAATTTCACGATGGCGGACAATGGGTGTGCCCATATGGTTATCCGATAACCATTGAGCTATCATCTCTGTCATATACACGGAACGGTGCCTGCCCCCGCTACATCCAAACCCAATGGTGAAATAGCGCTTTCGTTCTTGAACCATTTTAGGGCAAACAAAAGATAACCAATCTTGAATATATTTTTCAGCTTGTTGCACTTCATCCAATTGACTTAAAAAATCTTGAACAGGCTTATCTTTACCTGTCAATGGTGCAAGTTCAGGTTCATAATGGGGATTGGGCAAGAAGCGCATATCCATCACCATATCCGCACCCGATGGAAGCCCGCGCTGATAACTAAAAGACACCAACGACCATACCAGTGATTCAGTTTTCGCCAAACTTGTTTCTTGTTTTTTCCAGTAGCTTTCCACCAAATCCGAGAGTTGATAGGGTGTTAAATTGGAGCTATCAAACACGACATCTGCTTGATGATGCAATGAGCCCAATGCTTGCCGCTCGGCAGCAATCGCTTGCTCTAAACCAACGTGGGGCAAATATGGGTGGCGGCGGCGCACCGTGGAAAAGCGGCGTTGCAACACCTCATCTTTGGCATCAATAAACACAATTTTCCAGTCCGCATCTTCGCGAATATCCGATAGCACTTGCTGCAACAGCTCAGGGCTTCCTGAACTACGAATATCAATACCAACAGCTGCATTGTATTCATTGCGTATCATATTTTCTGCCCAGTCCGCCAGCATGGTCATGGGTAAATTGTCGGTGCAAAAGAATCCATTGTCTTCTAATGCATGAAGCGCCGTACTTTTCCCAGCACCAGATAAGCCTGTGATAATCAGCAGCATATCATGCTACCATTAGCCACAGGTAGCTGCTTATAGCTGAAATATTTGAGCAACTTCATCCGTATGTTTAGCCTGTTTGAGCGCTGTTCGAACTGATTCCTGCTGTAATAAACGAGCTAATTTCGCAAGCAACCCCAAATGAATTTGATGGTCATCATTGGGCACAAGTAACATCACCACAATATGCACTAATTCACCATCAATCGCATCAAAATCAACACCTTGATTATGGATGGCGACAACAATCTGCGGCTCTTTTAAACCATCCAGTCGCCCATGCGGAATGGCAACCCCATGTCCCATACCCGTGCTGCCCAACTTTTCTCGCGCCGTAATCACTTCAAGCGCTAAATCCAAGTCAACCGAGGTAAGCAACTTCGCCATTTCAGTGAGTAACGCACGTTTACTTTCAGCCTCTGAACCCAAAAGTACATGCTCAGGGCTAACCATTAAATCCACATTTTCCATATCAGTTGGTTTCAGGTTCAATCCAACTCAAAGAGCCATCGGGCTTCCGCGTCAATGCATTAAGCTTGCCTGTTTCTTCATTGGTAAAAAACAAAACATTGTCCTGCTCAGATAATTCAAGCTTCATCACCGCATCATCCATGCTCAAGACTTCCACTTCAACCGTATCTTCGGTTAAGGTGTTGGGTGTATAACCTTCTGCAAGCTCTTCTTGGTCATACGACACATCCAAAGCTTTATGTTTCAGGCGCATGCTGGTTTTACGATCTTTGTTTTGATGGCGGTGCAACTTCGCACGGTAGCGTTTCAATTGGCGATTAAGTTTATCCACCACACTATCAATGGATGCATACATATCATCAGTTTCGGCTTTAGCATGAATCACCACACCATTGGCTCGAATCGTAATTTCTGCACGCTGGCGGTATTTCTCCACCGTTAGCACCACATGCACATCAACCACATGGTCAAATGAATGTTTTAAATGTCCCAGCTTTTCATGCACATACGCTTTTAATGGCTCAGTCAATTCAACATGACGACCTGTAATGGATACTTGCATATTTCTTACCTCCGTTTTTGCGTTAGCCGCGCTTTGGCGGCTCGCCTTCTTTGGCTGCTTGGCGGCAGCCCTAACTGTTCACGGTATTTAGCAACCGTGCGCCTTGCGATTTCAATGCCTTCGGCTTGTAAGCGTTCTGAAATAGCCTGATCAGAGATTGGGCGACCCAATGGTTCTGATTCTATCAATGTTCTGACCCGTTGCTGCACCCTATGTACGGAGATTAAACCACCACCTCGTGTCGGTAATCCTGCTGAGAAAAAGCGGCGCAGTTCAATCAAACCCAAAGGTGTTTGTGCATATTTTCCATTGGTGACACGAGAAATCGTTGATTCATGTAACCCTACTTCTTCTGCCACATCCTGTAAGGTTAGCGGCTTCAAACCCAAAATACCATGCTCAAGAAATAATCTTTGCCGCTTAGCAAGGCACAGCCCCACTTTCATTAAGGTGTCACTACGTTGATCCAATGCTTGAAGTAACCACTTGGCTTCTTGATTAACACCATCCATAAATTCACGGTCTTTGCCCGTCCACTTTTGACCTGACCATTGGCTACTTATTTTCAAGCCTCGCCATCCAGACCTAGGCACTTCAATTTCTATTTTTTTATTCACCAAACGGAAAATAAGTTCGGGCTGCACATAAATATTTTCTTGCCCACGTAAACCATGCCCTGGAAATGGATCTAAACGCCGCAACAATGCCTTTGCTGCATCCAATGTTTCGATGTCGCATTGCATAGCATCCAAAAGTGCTACATCATCGGTTATAATATCTGCATGATACAATAATATTTGTCGCACAAGCATGGCTGAGGAGTCCGCATCGGGAATTTGAAGCAGTAAACATTCGGTTAGGTCGCGTGCGCCAATGCCTGAAGGCTCAAGCTCTTGAACCACGCATTCCAACACTTCAATCACTTTGTTTTTCTTAATATCAGTCTGGTCAACACCTGAAAGGACTTCTTCAATCGTGGCGCGGAAATAACCATCATCCTCTAACGAATCAATAATAGCATGGGCAATATCCCGCTCTTGTTCGTCCATGGGTTGCTGCGCAATTTGTTCATGCAAAGAATCACTTAAGCTTTGTTCATCTTGCCATTGCTGCTCAATCTCATCGCCCGAATCAAAACCACGATTGTTTTGATACATGTTATCCCAACGGTCGCCACCATCATTTTCTTGCCAGTCAGAATCTTTTTTGTTGTCAGAAGTATCTTCTCTAGTCGCAGGTTCTTTGACTTGTTCCATTTCCAATAGTGGATTGGACTCCAAGCTTTCTTCAATAAAAAGTTCCAACTCTTGGCTATTCATCGCCAACACTTTTAAACTTTGCGTAAGTTGTGGGGTAAGCGCAAGACGTTGCGCTTGTTTCTGACTAAGATTTTGCGTGGCTCCTGCCATTTAAACAGGCTCACACATTTGAGAAAGGAGAAGGTTCATGCGCTTCATACCAACATCATGACTTTTCGCACAAAAAAACACAAGTGCCTAAATCTTAATCGTCACCTTTTTTAAGGGGCTCAAGCAACGTCGCAAGTTCACCATCTTCATGCATTTCAGATACAATATCGCAACCGCCAACAAATTCACCTTTCACATACAGTTGCGGAATAGTTGGCCAATCACTGAATTCTTTAATGCCTTCGCGCACTGATGGGTCTAGCAACACATTGATGGCAGCAAATGGCACATCTTGCTCCTGCAAAATCGCACATACCCGCTGCGAGAATCCGCATTGTGGCATTTGTGGCGTGCCTTTCATAAACAATAAAATGTCATTGTTTTTAATCACTTCTGCAATTTGACCTTGTACTGAATCTTGAACTGAATCACTCATGCTACTACCTCCTCAGGCGTTTTAGTTTTTAAAGCCAAAGCATGTACCGCTTGGCGCATATTGTCACCCAAGGCGGCATACACCATCTTATGACGGGCAATACGAGGCTTGCCTGAAAATGAAGCCGATACAACAGTCATTTCAAAATGGTCGTCACCTGAATAACAAGCAACATCAACTTCAGCATCTTCAATATGCGCAAGCACCAAGGCTTTTAATTCTTCAGGGTTTACACTGCTCATTGTCAAACACCTCGCTTGCGTCATGCTTTGCTTTTGTAATATGGTGGGCTCACTAGGACTCGAACCTAGAACCAACCGGTTATGAGCCGGTTGCGCTAACCAGTTGCGCCATGAGCCCAAGTACTGTGATTTTCACAGAGGGCGCACGATAGTTTTAAACGGCAGACGTGGCAAGCAAGAACGATACCGAAGCATAAACCATTAAAACAAAAAAAGGGGCGCATATGCACCCCCTTTCCCATAATAGACCCTATATAAGAATGTACTACTTAGATAAAGACTGACTCTTTACCAAACTTTTTAGTAAGTAGATAATACATCACCAAGCGTGATTTGAAACGATCTGCCGACATAGTTTGACATACTTCATCTACCGCTGCATCAAGATCTGCATCACTCATGGTTAAGCCCAATTTCTTTTTCAAAAAGTTCTTACGCACAGTTGCTTTTTCCGCCTTATCACTACATGCCACGCCGCTCGCATCACGGTTGCGCATCACAATAGCATAAGTCTTTGCCATTTTCTGAAGCAATGCCTCATCGGGATTGCTATCATACTTCTTTACGCCTTCCAAAGCTTTATCAAAAATTTCACTCATTTTATCCTTCCCCTTTTTTTATTTGTCACATGTGAACCATACCTATATGCGTGGCAAATAGTGGTAATATTTCTCACTCTCAGCTTTATCTTGCTGGCACACAGCTTCCTTGTTAATTTCGCTGCATGGACACTCCCCCAACAATATTGATCCTCGGCTGTGGTTATGTGGGCCGCCAACTTGCGCAATCATGTTTGACTAATGGCATCAGCGTCAAAGCCACTGTGCGCAACCAAGGCGCTGCGAATAGCTTAAATAAGCTTGGCATTGATGTTGTTATTACCGACAACCCCGCCACATTGGAGCAAGCTTGGTTAGTCGATTGTGATGCTGTGCTTGATTCCATCCCTTTGAGTTATGATAAGCAGCACCAACCTTTTCAGACCCAAAATGATTGGGTTCATGCTTTATTAGATAACATGCCCAAGCTGCAATGGGTTGGTTATTTGTCGGCAACCAGCGTGTATGCTGATAGTGGTGGAAGCTGGATTGATGAAACTTCTACCCATTTTTCCGATAGCCCAAGAGGTGTTGAGCGCCTCAAGGCCGAACAAGCTTGGCTTACATCGTCTGCCCCTGCCGAAGTATTTCGCCTTGCAGGGATTTATGGGGATGAACGCAATATTGTAGGCAAACTCAAAGCGGGGAATTATAAAACTGTAGCTTGGCAGCCTGCCCATTACTCCAACCGTATTCATGTGGATGATATTGTTGCGGCATTGATGGCTGCCAAACAAAAGCCTGAAGATGGGCGCATTGTGAACTTATCCGATGATGAACCATGTCCGCATGTGGATTATGTGTGCGCGCTGGCAGACATGATTGGCGCACCCAAACCGATTGTGCTCACACCCGAAGAAGCCAAGGCACAAATGTCCGCGGCATATTTAAGCTTTTTCCAAGATAATAAACGCATATCCAATCAAAAACTGCATCAAGACTTGCTACCCAAGCTGAAATATCCAAGCTTTCGCATGGCTGCACCGCATTTAAAGGAATAACCATGAACTTAACCGACAAAACCGCACAACTTTTGGATTATATCAAACAAGCAGGCGCAAAACATGCCGATGCGATTGCTGTGAACAGCACGGGCGAGTCCATCAATGTACGTCAAGGCAAAGTGGAAAGCATTGAAGCTGAACATGCCCAAGGCATTGGTTTGCGCGGTTTTGTGGAAACCAGCAAAGGTTTGGCATTTGCTTCTGCCAGCTCATCGGATTTATCCGATGCTGGATTGAAAGCTTTGGCGCAACAAGTGGTGGATATGGCAAAGATTTCTGAACCAGACCCTGATGTTGTGCCACCTGTGGGCGCAAATCATCCCAGCCCAGAAGTCATTCAAGTTTGGCAAGAAAACCACCCGCATATTCATCATGGTTGGGATACCCAAGCGGCAAAAAAGGCAGCATTGCAATGCGAAGAAGTCGCCCTCGGTTTTGATGCAAAGGTTGCCAATAGCGAAGGCGCAACAGCAGGTTTTGACGATGATGAAAAAGTGTATGCCAGCAGCGATGGATTCGTGGCGGGTAATCGCACGTCCTCGGCATCATTATCGGTCTCGGTGATTGCAGGGCAAGATGAAAACATGCAACGCGATTATGCTTGGCATTCAGCCTTTGATGCTGCGGATTTACGTTCACCGCAAACCATTGGCGAAGAAGCTGCTCGCCGCGCTGTCTCTCGCTTGGGCAGCAAAACAGTCTCCAGCCGCACCTGCCCAGTGATCTTTGAGCCGCGCATTGCCACATCTATTTTAGGACACCTCATGTCTGCCATTAACGGACGAGCTGTGTTGCAAAAGCGGACATTTTTGGGTGAAGCAGTGGGCAAACAGTTATTTCCTGATTTTGTAACCATCGAAGAAGACCCCAACCATGTTCAGGGCATGGCAAACCGCTTACTTGATGGCGAAGGCACACTCTGCCAGCAGCGCAACATCATTGAAGCAGGCAAACTCACAGGTTTCTTAACCGACCGATATGCTGCCAAACGCTTAGACATTGCGGAAACAGGCAATGCCAGCCGAGGGCTAACGGGTGATATTGGTATTGGAACATCCAATATCATTGTAAGCGGCGGCGACATGAGCCAAGCCGATATATTTCAAGATATTCAAAACGGATTTCTGGTGACTGAACTGATGGGTTTTGGTATCAATGGCGTGACTGGTGATTATTCGCGAGGTGCTGCAGGTTTTTTGATTGAAAATGGTGTTGTCACGCAAGCTGTGCAGGAAGTGACTATCGCGGGCAACCTCAAAGATATGTTTGCCAACATCTCACATTTTGGCAATGATACGACTTGGTTTGGCAGCAGGGCTGTACCCAGTATTTGTATTTCAAACATGACCATTGCAGGGCAGTAAACGAGTCCCAGGGACACTAGTTCATCATTACTTTAAGATGGAGCACAAAGGCTTACTTGCAAATCATTAAGTTGTGCCCCTACAATTCCATTAGGAACTTCAGAGAACTACTCCTTTCTCCCTGCTATATTACTTTCTTCAATCAAACCCTTAAGTAACTTTCCTGTGGATAGCCACATGGCTCCCCACATTACCAACATCAAAATTCCCAAATAAACTGGTTCTGAAATAAAATATATATTGGATGAGGCAAGCCAATTGCGCACATAATAAACAGCGTACCCAGATAAGAGAATTGCAGGAGCAGACACAAAAAATAACCTTATAATTACCTCCCTCACCGTTGTTTTTCCCGATTTCATTGATAACACCTATTCCCATCATTATTACAATCATTCCCAGCTCTAAGCGAATCAATGAGGTGGTAATCCCCCCGAGTCATTCTTGCCACATACCATTATCAATTGCACTCTGTAAGTCTTTTAAAGTAATTTCATCAAAAGTAATTAGCTGTCTATTAAAAAAGAGACAATATAAGTAATAAAAAGGGTTAAATCCCGCCTCTTCTCCAAAGTGCTTATTAAAATCAAACTCTGATAAATCAACATTAAACTGATTTGAAAAACCTAAAAGGAACTCTTCTGCATCATCCCCATCTAATCTCAAATCTGCATATAGTTTCGTGTGTTCATTTAAGCTTGACCTATCAACTGACAAAAAGTCTGCTATATAGGCGATAAGCTCGCTACTAACTTTGCTATTTGTCATATAAATAATTCCGCATTAAAAGGGGACGCTACCCTTTTTTATTGTTTTTTCTTTGGTCTTCCTTGAGGTCGAAGCTCTAAAATACGCCCAATTTGATTGCCTAGAGTTTTGACAAAGCCCTCAGAACCACAAGGCAATCCTTTCTCAACATGTTTACGCAACACATTCAAGTGGTCGTTGGCTTCCTCAATCAAAAGCCAGTTAGCCCAATCTTCTGTGGAAACGAGAAGGTTGCCCCAGTCTTCTTTCTTGCCCAGCACCTTATCCTCTTTTAAGCCACAATGTGCTGCTGCACTTGACCAAAGGTAATCTTCAGCCTTTTTTACCATATTTGCTCGCACGGGGTTTCTTTCAACATATCGAATGGCAGCCCATAGGTATTCTTCATCCAATGGAGATGAGAAAAAACGCCCTTGCCATAAATGCCCTTTCCAGCCTTTTATTCGATTAATTCTTTGGGCATACCGCATGTGCAAAGGTTTAAAAACTTTTTGCAAACCCTCTGCTGTATGAGGTGTCGCAACCAAGTGAATATGATTGGTCATAAGGCAATAAGCATGTATTTGCACGTCATGCAACACACAGTATGAGCAAAGCCACTCCAAATAAGCTGCCCTGTCATCATCGCTAAAAAAGACATCTGCTCGCCTATTTCCACGTTGAGTAATATGGTGAGGAATATTCGCAAATACACTTCGTGATAATCTTGGCATGGTGGAAGCTTAGCACAATCACTTGTGATTTAAAGGGTAGCGTCCCCTTTTTCTTGTAAAGGGTAGCGTCCCCTTTTTCTTGCAAGCGAGAAAGCTCGGCTTGTTCGGGTGTCATATGACCTTTGCTGGGGAAAGCATGTTCTCCCCTCTTTTCGCGTTCAATCTTCCAGCGACTCAGCATGTTGTAAT
>CAMZLG010000062.1 GCA_947311495.1 uncultured Zetaproteobacteria bacterium | reverse complement strand
GTTTCACATCACCATTTTCACCGTGTGGCTTGGCAATACCCAAGAGTTTAATGCGGTAACCCAATTCATGCACAGCTTCAATATCCGCAGCACCAATCTTACTGATACCTTCGGTAAACACTTCATCAAACTTTATTTCAGAACCAAATGCCATAGCTGCTAAAATGGACAATTTATGCGCTGTATCAATGCCTTCCACGTCAAAAGTTGGGTCTGCTTCAGCATAACCAAGCGCTTGGGCTTCTTTAAGAACATCAGCGTAGTCTGCACCTTCATTTTCCATTTTGGTTAAAATAAAGTTGCATGTACCATTCAAAATACCATACACAGACTGGATATTGTTCGCAGCAACCCCTTCACGCAGAGCTTTAAGACAAGGGATACCGCCACCCACAGCCGCTTCAAAACCAATGCTTACACCTTTGTCCGCAGCTTGTTTAAAAAGATCTTCACCATGTTTGGCAATCAAAGCTTTATTGGCAGTCACCACGTGCTTTCCTGATGCTAGTGCTGTGGATACAAAAGTACGCGCAGGTTCATAACCACCAATCAATTCCACCACCACATCAATATCATCGGCTTTCACCAAATCCGCAGCATCGTCATAAAGTTTTACACCTGACAAATCCAAACCAAAGTCTCGGCTCAAATCTCTGTCTGCAGCGGCAACCAAGGTGATGGTTTTTCCTAAGCGTTTTGCCATCAAAGCTTGTTGTTCAATTAAAATCCGCGCCACACCTAAACCAACTGTGCCTAAACCTAAAATACCTACACGAACTTCTTTCATGTTAAACTCCACTTCCTGCATTTAAGAAATTTTTGATGCCGCGCAAGGCTTGGCGGGTTCTATGTTCATTTTCAATCAAAGCAATGCGCACATGCGTATCACCATATTCACCAAAACCAATGCCAGGGCTGACTGCAACACCTGCCTCAGTCAGCATCTTTTTAGAAAACTCAATCGAACCCAAATGTTTAAATTCATTAGGAATTTCTGCCCAAACGAACATAGTTGCTTTGGGGCTTTCCGCCATCCAACCCATATGATGCAAACCTTTCATCAGCACATCGCGGCGCGATTGATACATATTTCGAATATCCTGCACACAATCTTGCGGGCCATTCAACGCAGCACAAGCAGCAATCTGCAAAGGCTGGAACATACCGTAATCCAAATAAGACTTAATTTTACCCAATGCTGCCACGATTTCACGATTGCCCACCATAAACCCAATACGCCAGCCTGGCATATTGTATGTTTTCGATAATGAATAAAACTCAACAGCTACTTCTTTTGCACCCGGCACCTGCATGATGGATGGGCACTCATAATCATCAAAGGTGATTTCTGCGTAGGCAATATCAGAAATAATAATGAGGTCATTTTCTTTAGCAAATTCCACCAGCTTCACATAAAAGTCCAAGTCTACCACTTGCGCCGTTGGGTTAGACGGAAAGTTAACAATAATAATTTTAGGGCGCGGCCAAGAATCTTTCACTGCCTTTTCAATATCAGCAAAATAATCCCTATCAGGACCCATAGGTACATGGCGAATATCTGCACCCGCAATAATAAAACCATACGGATGAATGGGATAAGCGGGGTTGGGTGATAAAATCAAATCACCAGGTGATGTGATTGCCACAGCCAAGTGCGCCAATCCTTCTTTAGAGCCAATGGTGACAATTGCTTCTGTTTCAGGGTCTAGGTCAACATCAAATTTGCGTTTGTACCAACCACACACTGCTTTACGAAGACCATCTATGCCACGCGATACGGAGTACCTATGATTACGTCCGTCTTGTGCTGCTTCACAAAGTTTATCCACAATATGTTGTGGGGTCGCTTGGTCAGGATTGCCCATACCAAAATCTATAATATCCTTATCTGCATGGCGCAATTCCATTTTGAGTTGGTTTACTTGTGCAAACACATAGGGTGGAAGACGTTTGATTTTTTCAAATTCGCGCATACTTGGATAAAACTCCCGACAAAAGATGATGCGACTTTATAAGCCAAGCACTAAAGGTCAAATATTCATACTTTGAATCTACAAAACTTCGATTCACTTGACTTTTGCCCCCCCCCAGCAACTAAGCTGCCAAAGTCACATAGGGGGATTCATGGCTCAAGTTGTTTTTTTTACCCGGTGTTTTATAATATGTATCGTGTATGTGCTTTCAAATTTTTCTTTTTCATCAGTAACTCATGCTTCTAGCTGTACTGTATCCGCTTCAGTTACTCAACAAAATATAGCAGTGCAAGGAACAGCAAAGTTTATTGTCGATCAACACTGCCCTCCTAACCTACCTTGTTATTATCACCTGGGGATGGGAACTTTTCTTATTCGCATAAATGGAAGCTATCCAATAGTGTCTAATAGCTTACTTCATGGATCCTCTGCCACCCTTTCTGGTTTCGTGCCAAGAGGTAATATGCGAAATGGACAATACACAGTTGAAGGGGTTTCCTCTGACGAGCATGACCTTGTAGGAAGTAAAGGTGCTAGATGTGTCGCGACTATTACAATTGACAATACACCAATCATATCAAATTTTTCAGCCTCATTAAATGCCGCGGGGCTTATAAACCTTGGCGGCAGTATTGATTTTTTTGGTGTTCCTGGTTATAATATTGGTAGGATAAATATGTGGATTAAGCCTAAGACAAGTAACACGTGGAGCCTATTAAAAGGTATGCCTTCTTATGTATCAACATTTGATTTATCCAGCATTCCCGTGTCAAACTTTCCTTTCGCAAATGCTACGGATTTCGATATAAAACTAAATGCCCATTCTTTAAATGGTTCCAAGTCATCTGCTTTTACTTCTATTTCTCGCACACAAGTACGTATCAGCATCACATTGGATAAACAAAGCTACTTCCCTTGTGAAGGGCAGCAAGCCACTATCAATGTCACATCCAACGACCCAACGCCCAATGGCGGCACGGTTACCTTGACCTTGCCAGATGGCAACACAGCTTCGGCATCATTTACAGGTAAAACCGCCGCTTTAACACTGCCAGACTTCGGCTTGCCAACTGCCTATCTCGGTACATTCCAAGCAGGCGATATAAGCACATGGAATGCCAGTGTTACCACAGCCGCAGGCAAAACCGCATCAGC
>CAMZLG010000061.1 GCA_947311495.1 uncultured Zetaproteobacteria bacterium | reverse complement strand
GTTTTGACGTTCGCGTTGCAAACTTTCAATTTGTTCACGGCGTTTTCTAAGCTCACCTTCTGCCAAACGCGCCACTTCACGCAAACGTTTGTTTTCGGCTAAAATTTGCTCATGGTTGCGGCGAATGGTTGCCAAATGCTCAACCAAAATATCCAGCCGCTGTTGAACCTCTTGTTCGTCTTGATACTTATCCATCAGGCGATTGAACCACTGAAGATTGAATTGGTCAACATTCAGCTATCCAACTTTTGTTGAATCGTGTTGCAGTGATGACACACTTCCGCTTCATTGGCAATGCGTTTACCGCAGGTATCACAGGCTTTTTGAGTGAATACATAGCGATACAATTTGACCAATACAAACACAATCGCAATCATCATAATCAAGCGAATAATCATAGGTCTTCCTCTGGCTCTTCTTGTTGATTCGCGGCTTTATTTGACAACACCTTTGCAACAATAATACCAACCTCGTAGAGAAAAAGCATAGGGAATGCGAGCAGTGTTTGTGAAATAATATCGGGTGGTGTGAGCACTGCGGCAAAAATAAATGCCCATACAATTACATAGCGCCGCTTATCTTTAAGCGCCTCAATGCTCACCAAATCCATACGCACCAAAAGCATAATCACAATCGGAATTTGGAAGCTCATACCAAAGGCAAACAATAATTTAAGTACCAGTGTTAAATACTCTTTAACCGCAGGCATGGCTTGAATCAAGTCGGTTGAAAAACCTAAGAAAAATTCAAAGATGAGTGGGAAGACCACAAAAAACGAAAATGCAGCGCCTGAAATCATCAACACAAGACTGGATACAAAATAACCCAAAAAAGCACGCCGCTCATTTTTGTATAATCCTGGTGCGACAAATGCCCAAAGCTGGTAAAAGGTAATCGGTGCCGTGGCAAACAAACTCAATACCAAGGCAATTTTTAGGTAGGTGAAAAACACATCTGGTGCATTTAAAAAGATAAGTGGTGTATTTGGTGGGAGCGCATCACGAATCGGCATTGAAATAAACTCAAACACAACTTCCGAGAAGTTCATCAACACCAACACACCAAAAATATAAGCCAAAATTGCAATGGTCAGCCGTTTTTTCAGCTCCATCAGGTGCGACATCAACGGAGGCAATTCAGACGTTGGAGTACTCACTTCTCTTTTTTCTCAGCGTTCACGGCTTCACTTACATCCTCAATGGATGCTTTGACTTCATCGTTTACATTATCCAAGGATGCTTTGACTTCATCTTTCACGCTCTCGATGGGATTTGTTAGTGTATGTTTTTCATATTCCAGTTGTTTTTTCAGGCTATTCACCCAGCCTCGACCTTGGCGAATTACTTTGGCAATTTGCGCCAAAAATTCAGGTAAGCGCTCTGGACCAAGCACCAAGAAACCAATGATGCCAATCAAAATCAGTTCAATAAGTCCAATATCAGGCATAATTTCTTTGTAAAGTGTTAAACAGTTTTATTTAAGACGTTTTGCTGTCGTCTTTTTCGACAACTTTTTCAGCCTCTACAACATCTTCTTCTTTTTTCTCATCTTTGTTGTCATCCGCAAGGTTCACGCGAAAACTGCGGATACCTTTGGCTAAACCTTCACCCAGTGCTGGCAATTTTTTTGCCCCAAACAGCACCATGACGATGACCAAGATTAAAATTAACTCTGTTGTTCCTAAACCAAACATAACTTATCCCCTATACGTTTCCACGCTGCAAACTGAGTGCAACCGTAGCATTTTCAAGCATAAAATGAATGACTTGTTTATTTACTTTGTGTTATTGCAAGCGAAAGGTCACCGGAAGTACGTGTTTGCCATCATGTAGCGGCAATGTTTTAATAGATGCAATGCCTTTTTGCGCAGCGCTATCCAGCACCTTATACCCAGTGGATATGAGCATTTGAACACCCAAAATATCATGCTGATAAACATCTAAAGAAAACTTAGCTGTACCTTCCCAACCACGACGTTTAGCTTGTTTTGGGTAATAGATATTAGCTAAAATACGCTGCTGTATTGCTTGAGGAATCACTTGCACCTGTTGTTCAAGTGTTTGTTTGTTCTCAAATTCGCTGATTTTATTGATAACTGGTTTCGGTTTTGGCTTTGCCAAGCTTGTTGATGCTTGTGGCTTTGGAGGCGACGGTTTAGGGATGCTTATTTTGGCTTGAGGTTTTAACACCGCTACCACGTTTTTTGGTTGCTGTTTTGTTTTGGTCGTAACGTTCTGTTTAACAGCCGAAGGTTTGATTTTCTCTTGCGGTAAAATGGTTAATTCCAATGGTTTATCAGAAATCACCACATGCTTAGTATCGGCAAGCATAAAAAACACAAAAGTATGTACGCCTAGCGCAGCACAAAGTGCCACACCAAGCGAAACATACCTTTGTTTAATCATTAAAACGTAGCGTTAACACCAAGGTAAGAGCTGCGACCTGCAACAGCATAACCTGATACTTCCTCATACACACGGTCTTGAAGGTTTTCGCTTCTAAACTTCACTTTCCATGTATCATTGATGGCATAACTCAAGCGCAGGTCCGTTTTATTATACGCATCCAATGTTTTGGTGTTCGCAGCATTAGAAAAGCGTTTACCCACCACTTGATACTGAATTTCAGCATGCAGCCCTGCAACATCCGTGCCCAGTGTGATACTTCCTGAATCCTTTGCTCTGCGCGCCAAATCCAGTTTGTTGGTATCATCCGTGGCTTCAAGCGTTGTCCAGTTGGCACGGATGAAACCTAACGCATGACGTAAACTTGCCGTTAATTCCGTACCTTTGGTGGTGGCTTCACCCACATTGATTGGACTGTAAAAGAAGTTGGCATCTGGCGACCAAACAATCAAATCTTTGTACTGCGTGTTGAAATAAACCACACCAACATCATAACTTAAGTCATCGCCTTTAACCTGATAGTTCACACCCACGTCCCAACCTTTGCTGGTTTCAGGCTTGAGGTTGGCGTTGCCTGCTGAGAATGCCGATGCAGGGAAATACAAATCATTGATGGATGGCGCTTTAAAACCTGTGCCGTAATTGGCACTCACACTAAAATTATCATTGGCATGAAAAACCGTGCCAAGTTTATAGGTTGTCGCATTATCACTCACTGAGTTTTTATCATAACGAACAGACGCATTCACATCCAACATATCGTAGCTATCAGAAAATGATGCAAACAATGCTTGTTGGGTCACCGTTTCATCAAATCCAGCACTGGTGCTTTTGCCATTGTCTTTGTGAATATCCAAACCAAACAATACGGAAGCTGTTTCTAAATCCAGATGATTTTGCCAAGTCAATTGGTCAACAGTCGTTTTGAAGTCCGAATTGTTAAACGAGAATGGTGCTGGGTCAGTGCCGACAACATCATCTGTTGAACGTGAGACCTGGAATGTGCTTTCAAATGTATCCGAGAATGGATAAACCACTTGCACACTGCTGACATTTTGCTTGGTTTTTTGCGTATAATTGAGCACATCACCAAATGGGAAACCGCCGTCCAAATCGGTCGTACCTTCCACATTACGCACACTCAAACGAATGTCCGCATCACCTGCTTGAAAACCAACGCGTCCTGATAATGTGGTGCGTTCATAGGGGTCAGCTTCAGTGCCTACTGCTGCCGCTGAAAAACCATCCGTTTTGAGGGTGTCCGCAGATAATGCGTAAGTCACACCATTTTCCGTGCCACCTTGCACAGATACACCACCTGATTTTGTGCCATAAGTGCCTGCTTCTGCAAACACTTGTGTTTGAATGCCTTTTTTACCTTTACGGGTGAAAATTTGAATCACACCTGCCATGGCATCAGCACCATAAAGTGAAGATTGTGCGCCGCGCACGATTTCGATGCGTTCAATATCTGCTGTTGAAAGGTTTGCCCAATCAAAGCTTCCAAGTGTAACCGAGCCAACACGCACACCATCAATCAAGACCAATGTTTGACCACTGCTACCGCCGCGAAGGAATACCGAAGTATTTTTACCCAAGCCACCATTTGAGGCCACATTTATGCCTGCTTGTGTACGCAAAATGTCTGCAACTGTGCTTGCTTGTGATGTTTCAATATCATCGCGTGAAATCACAGTTGTTGCAGCGCTCACGCTTGCAGGGTCTTCGCCCACGCGTCCTGCTGTAACCACCAATTCATCCAATTCGATGATTTGAGGTTCTGCTTGTGCTGTTGCTGACATCAATTGTGATGCCAAAATGCCCATAAAGGCTGTTCGTTTTATTGTTTTATTGTTGAAGGGGTTCAATGTATTTCTCCATTTGCGCCCGCCGCGCATATTATATTTGCGGTCAAGTTGGTTGGAGATAGGAGGTGACAGAAAACCGTTTACGATGAAACAAAACAGAAGACCACCGACCTGCCTCCCACCGAGACTTAATCCGTTGTGAAGTTCGTGAACTTCGCGTTCTAGGCCGGTCTCCTGGCTTGCCTTCATCCGCATTTATTCAAACCTTCCCAAGCATATTGCCCAGTGGCGTGTGAATAAAATTGTCAGGCTTACAGTAGCGGGGGCTGCGTTAGAATTGCACTAACTTCCCGTTTCACTCATTGGGCATAAAACCCGCCGAGCACCTATAACGCGGCGAACGATACTG
>CAMZLG010000060.1 GCA_947311495.1 uncultured Zetaproteobacteria bacterium | reverse complement strand
GTAACACAGGTAACACAGGTAACACAGGTAACACAGGTAACACAGGTAACACAGGTAACACAGGTAACACAGTGCCACCGACCTTAACCATTCCAGCTTCTATAAACATTGAAGCGACGGGTTTACAGAGTGCTGTAGCTGCTGGAGTTGTAACTGCAACGGACAGCCTAGGAAATCCAGTGACTGTAACCAACAATGCACCCGTCACATTCCCAGTCGGCATCACCACCATCACATACACCGCAACCGATATTTATGGCAATGTGGCAACGACCACACAAACGGTAACGGTTGCTGATACCACACCACCTGTGATTAGCGCACCAGTTCCAATCACGGTGAACTCAACCACAGGTCAACCGATTACGGTAAATATTGGTGTTGCATCCGCTACAGATATTTTTCCAGTTTCAATTACAAATGATGCGCCCGCTTTATTCCCTATTGGTAATACAACCGTGACTTGGACAGCGACTGATGCCAATGGCAATGTGGCAACGGCTACGCAATTGGTTACAGTCGTTGATGCGTTTGTACCTGCTGATACAGCTCCTCCTATCCTTTCAATTCAGCAACCAGCGATTACGATTGAAGCCATATCAGCGCAAACAGTGGTCAACCTTGGCACAGTCACCGCCACTGATGTGGTCGATGGTGCAATCACCCCCACAAATAACGCACCAACTACATTTCCTTTGGGTATTACAACGGTGACTTGGACAGCCACCGATGCCGCAGGCAATACGGCTACGGCACAACAGCAGGTTACTGTGCAAGACACCACACCGCCAGTCATGACAGCACCTGCCGCAGTATCGGGTGTTTCACAAGATGGTTATGCCGTTGCTGTGAATATCGGGCAAGCCACAGCTACGGATGCTTTTAATCCAGTGAGTATCACCAATGATGCACCCGCCAAATTTCCCGTGGGTAATACCACCGTGACTTGGACAGCCACGGATGCGAACAATAATAGCGCAACAGCCACGCAACTGGTGACGGTCACTAATAATTCCATCTTCGCTAATCTGCCGCCCGATCCTGGTGCAGCAGGCAAGGCGACTTTAGCGGGGATTGATTCAGATGGCGATGGTGTGCGCGATGATGTGCAGCGCTGGATTGTGATGACTTATCCAAATTCGCAGAAGACAAGAGCTGCTTTTAGGCAATTAGCGGTTGATTTACAAAACTCCATATTAAATATTGCAAGCAAAGCTGAGGTGAAAAATAACTTTATAAGCATGCAGAAGTCTATGGCTTGTTTGGAATATGTAAGGGCGGATTATTTTGATATCGTATCATCATTGATGCCAGTTGTTCTTAACACCACTATACGTTCACGAGCCTTTTTACAAGGAGATAACCTTTTAAGTGGGGGCATATACAAAGGCGTTCGTAGTGGTGTTCGAAACTGTAACTTCAATCCCAATACGATGGCGAACTAGGGGTGAGAATAATGAAATTAATATATTCAATAATAAGTGCTGTTTTCTTTTTAGTTTTGCTGCCACATGATGTTGATGCAGGCGTTTGTTTTAATAAAACCCAAATCATTTATGGTAATGGTGTTTTTAACAATCGCTTTGAGGCTGCGAAGTCACGGCGATTTCTAGAAAGAAGCTTAGGTATTAGGTCTCAGTTTCATGAAATTGTTGACTTGGCTTATGCTAATGATGGCGGAGCTGCATTAACTTTGTCTGGAGCACTTCCAGCCATGGGGCAGTTGCTCGAATTATATTTACAAAAGACACTGGTTGATAACACAAGCAATTTCTGGCATTGGCTTGATGGGGGAAAATCGGTGCCTGCACCACAATGGTTCTTAGATGGTGCAAAACAGATTTCAGCAGGGCTAAACGCTGTAAATTATGTGTTTGATGGAGACCTTCAAAGCCAGGTTAAGATGTACAAAGCGTATTTACATTCTGGAGATCGTGTTGTGATTGTCTCGCACTCGCAAGGGAACTTTTATGCTAACGCTGCTCATAGGCTATTAACGCAAGTTGGTCTCGGGAATAACGTAGGGATTGTTGCAGTGGCAACACCTGCGGGCATTGTGGAAGGGGGTGGTACTCATATAACAGCATCAGAAGATTTGGTAATTCTGGGGGTTAGAATTTTAGCGCTTGGTGTTGGTGTGTTGCCTGCAAATGCAACGAACACGGTAAAACCAAGCAATGCAGACCCGTTCAACCATAATTTCATCAAGTTTTATATGGCTGGCATCCAAACAAGAATTTTCATAAAAAGTGCCATTGCAAATACGAGTAATCGATTAACAATTAATTACGTGCCTACTTTTGATATGATTCCAGAAGTAGTTATGGCAGGTAGTAAGGTTGCGCCTGCTCCTGATGGGAGTGTTTATATTACGACAGGGGCGGGCGTAAAAAAACTTCTTCTTGATGGTACAATTGAAAATGTGATGAATGTGCCAAGTGTAGACCATGTGGGGAAAGATGGCAGTTTATATTATGCTTCACCACCTGCGCTACCGACGCAGATCACAAAAGTTAATCCGAAAGGGTTATCATCAATTATATATCAAGCACCAACACCCTATGTTTATTTACCAGGAACTCGGACATCGTCGAATTTGAAAGGGAAAGTTTTTGAATATGATGTTGCAGCTGATGGAAGCATTTATCTATTGAATGCTTCAGAAAAGACAGGTGTTCGCCCTAACACCAATATTTTGGTTCGTGATATCTATACACATGTACAACAAATTGATCCTTATGGTGTGGTTTCAGATATTGCGGGTCAGCCGACAAAGCCAGCTTTACCATTTTTATATTCTCCACCTGGAAGCAGATTGAATCCCAACACATATTATTTGAATATAAAGGTCGCTGCTAATGGTTGGCATTCATTGTCTGGGCATATAAATGCATTTCAAGGTGACTTTAATTTTATGATTAATCCCAACAATGGTGCTTATTATCATATGCCAGGTTGGCAGGGTTCGCCGTCTTTTGCTTCCTTACGCAACGCCTATGACTTTTGCCCTAACGGTGATTATGTTGGCAACGATAAAACAATTGGAAGAGGTGTTTTCAGGGCTGGCTATTCTAATCCCTACATTTTAATAGGTCCTTCTTCGGGATATTATTTTAATTATCGGTGGGCTCCTATTCAGGATACAATATATTATGCAAACACTATTACTGGAAATATTGAAAAGCTTGTCGGCCGACCCTTGTAAGTTGGGAAGAATAGTATTTTAACTAAAGTATTCATGTTGGCATTAATCCTGCTTGTCTTATTTGGAATATAAATGAAAGCCAAATAAGGTAGGTATTTGATATGTTAACAACACTAAAAAATTGGTGGCATCAAGAAGAAGTATGTACGTTAAATCCTGATTTAGAATTATCAGTAACCAAGTTGATGGTTGGGATGATGACGCTTGATGGCAGGATTGACTCAGAGGAGCAAAAGGAAATTGTGCATTTATTAAATGTGCGGTTTGGTCTATCTGATGATGAAGCGCAAGACTT
>CAMZLG010000059.1 GCA_947311495.1 uncultured Zetaproteobacteria bacterium | reverse complement strand
GGATGAAGAGGGCACATTAAATCCACTGCCCAAACCTTCCGTGGATACTGGTATGGGTTTGGAGCGCATTGCGGCTGTGCTGCAAGGCACACACGACAATTACAGCATTGATTTGTTTCAACACCTGATAGCAGCAGCATCGAAAGTCATAGGCATTAAACTTGGTGATAGCGATGAACAAGATGTATCGCTTCGTGTATTGGCAGACCATTTGCGCTCGGTGTCTTTCCTGCTTGCCGATGGTGTATTGCCATCCAATGAAGGGCGTGGGTTTGTATTGCGTCGTATTTTGCGCCGCGCTTGCCGTCATGGGCGTTTATTGGGCATGAAACAAGCCTTTATGTATAAACTTGTACAAGCTTTGGTCGATGAAATGGGTGACCATTTTACAGAGCTAAAAGAAGCGCAGGGTAATATCGAGCAAGTGATTCGTATTGAAGAAGAGCGCTTTATCAAAACTTTGGATAAAGGTTTGAAATTGGTAGAGCAAGCCGTAGCCGATGCAGGTGAGGGCGGCACAATTCCAGGTAAAACACTGTTTACTTTGTATGACACATTTGGTTTCCCTACTGATTTAACAGCGGATATTTTGAAGGGTCAGAACATCACGCTGGATATGGAAGGTTTTGAAGTTTGCATGAATGAGCAACGCGAGCGGGCAAGGGCTGCTTGGGGTGGCTCTGGCGAAGCGGCATTACCCAAGGCTGTGTTTGAGATTCGTGAGCAATATGGTGCCACTGATTTCTTGGGTTACGCCACCATTCAAGCCGAAGGCGCGATTTCTGGCTTGATTGCGGGCGATACGTCATTAGCGGAAGCAAAAGAAGGCGATGAAGTCTGGCTGATTGCCAATCAAACCCCATTTTATGCCGAATCAGGTGGTCAAACAGGTGATACAGGCGTGATTCGCAACAAAGATGCTGAGTTTGTGGTCACAGACACCAAAAAAGTGTTGTCCGATTTGTTTGTGCATATCGGTAAAGTAGTTAAAGGTTCATTCAGCGTGGGTGATACTGCCGTGTTTGAAGTGCAGGGTGCGCGCCGTGATGCCATTGCCCGCAATCATACAGCAACCCACTTGATGCACGCGGTGTTGCGTGATGTGTTGGGTGAACATGTGAAACAAGCAGGTTCGTTGGTCACGGATGAAAGGTTGAGATTTGATTTTAGCCATCATCAACCTGTATCCGAAGATGAGCGCAAAACCATTGAAGCGCGAGTAAATGCGGCGATTTGGGCAAATGATGCCGTAGAAACCAAGCTGATGACCCAAGATGAAGCCGTGGCATCGGGAGCGATGGCATTGTTTGGCGAGAAATATGGTGATGAAGTGCGTGTGGTCTCTGCTGCGTTTTCAACCGAGCTTTGCGGTGGTACGCATGTCAAACGCACAGGTGATATTGGTGTGTTCCGTATCGTATCCGAAGTTGGTATTGCCGCTGGTGTGCGCCGTATTGAAGCGGTGACAGGTGAGGCAGCCTATCAATCTTTCGTGGCGGATGCCGATGCGCTGAATAAGGCTGCGAGTTTGGTCAAAGTGCGCCCCAATGAAGTGCTGGATGCCGTCAAAGCCTTGCAAACCAAGCTTAAAGATGCGGAAAAGGAACTTCAATCGGTCAAAGCCAAGGCTTCCACAGGGCAGTTGGATGATTTGATTGCCACAGCCCAAGATGTAAATGGTATCAAGCTACTCACCGCCGAAGTCAAAGATGTAGCAGACATGCGTGATTTTATGGACAAAGCCAAAGGTAAGCTTAAATCTGGCGTGATTGTGTTTGGTCAAGTCAAAGGCGAAAAAGTGCAGCTTGTTGCAGGCGTGACCAAGGATTTAACCGATAAATACAATGCTGGGCAAATCGTGCGTGAAGTCGCCCAAATTTGCGGCGGTAAAGGCGGCGGTAAACCCGATCTCGCCATGGCTGGCGGCACAGAACCTAAGAAATTGAAAGAAGCTTTGGTACAAGTTTCTAAAATTCTGTGAAATTAGAGGGATTATGACAAAGAAAATATCCAAACAAATGATTACTGGAAAATCTTTTGAATTTGCCTTATTAAATGAATTTAAAGAAAAACTCTCTACTAAAACAACGGTTGAAGTTATAGATAATAACTCTTTAGAAATTGCGAAAGATTGTTTTTCCCAATTAAATGATACTGAGCAAAGTAGGTATAAATTATCAGCGAGCTTTGCTGTCAATTTTTTAATGGATGTTGAACCAAGGCTGTCAAATGGAATAGACGAAAAGGATGCTCTGCAATTAGAAATAATGTCAGATGATAAAGGTAAACAGGGTGATGTGCGTGATGTCGTAGCAATCAGGCTTGTTCAAAAGTGGGAAATTGGTGTTTCGGCAAAGAATAACCACAAGGCAGTAAGACACCAAAGACTTTCAGACACATTGGACTTTGGTGAAAAATGGCTAGATAAGCCTTGTTCACAAATATATTTTAATGATGTTTGTCATATATTCTCAAGTTTGAGAAGAATTAGAAAAAATAGTGGTGCAACAACAACTTGGAAGTCACTAGGCGATTTTCATACTGATATTTTAAGACCAATTCTAGAAGCTTTTAAAACGGAGCTACTCCGTATTCATAATAATGACCAGCAAAAAACCGCTGAAAAATTAGTCGAATTCCTCATTGGATCGGAAGACTTTTACAAAGTAATTCAAACCAAGAAAGCTGTCGAAATACAGGCGTTTAATCTTAGGGGCTCATTAAATAAGGCTTTTAATAGTATCAAACCTAAATATATTACTCCTAGAGTTATGCTTCCAACAAGAATTTTAGATATTTCTTTTATAGAGGGAAGAAATAATACATTAATTGTAAAATTAGATAATGAGTGGTCTTTTTCATTTAGAATACATAATGCCAGCTCAAGAGTGGAGCCATCTTTAAAGTTTGATGTAACTCTTTTAACATCGCCAAAATCATTATTTAAGAATACACTAAAAATGCCTACCACTAAAAAGTTATGAAAATAGTTTCTTTGTTTTCTGGTGCTGGTGGGCTTGATCTTGGTTTTGAAAAAGCAGGTTTTACGACTGTTTGGGCAAACGAATATGACAAAGATATTTGGGAAACCTACGAGAAAAACTTTCCGCATGTAGAGCTTAATCGCAAATCCATTCGTGATGTGGAATCATCTGAAATACCCGATTGCGACGGTATTATTGGTGGTCCACCATGCCAAAGCTGGAGTGAAGCTGGATCTTTGCGCGGTATTAAAGATAAACGCGGTCAGCTTTTTTATGAATTTATTCGTATTCTAAGAGATAAACAACCCAAGTTTTTTGTGGCTGAGAATGTTTCAGGTATGTTGGCATCAAGACATGCTAATGCAATGGCATCTATTCAAGAGTTGTTTAAAGAAAGCGGGTATAACTTATCATTTACCATGTTAAATGCTTCTGACTATTGGGTTCCTCAAGATAGAAAGCGAGTATTTTTTATTGGTATTCGTGAAGATTTGGATAAAAACTTTGAATTTCCAATTCCCTTTAAACAAAAACGCTGTTTAAAAGACATTATTTACAACATAAAGGATTCAGCACTTCCCGCTAAAGATAAAAACCATAGCAATGGCGACGATTGTGTTTTGCCCAATCACGAATACTTAACAGGTGGTTTTTCAACTATTTATATGTCGAGAAACCGTGTTCGTGCTTGGGATGAACAATCATTTACCATTCAAGCGGGTGGTCGCCATGCACCGATTCACCCTCAAGCACCTAAAATGGAATTTATAGAAAAAAATGTCCGTGTTTTTGTGCCAGCGAAAAAACAGTTGTATCGCAGATTATCAGTGCGTGAGTGCGCACGCATTCAAACCTTTCCTGATACACACCAGTTTTACTACAAGAGTGTATTGGCAGGTTATAAAATGGTGGGAAATGCTGTGCCTGCAACCTTGGCATACTTTATTGCTAAAAAGCTTTATGCTGATTTAAACCAAAACGCACCTTGCTACGTTCATGAGCCAGAACCAAAGTATTTTGAACAACTTGTACCAGCTTAAGCATAGAAAAAGGATTATCCTAACATGAGCCAAGGTTTTGAAATTCAAGTATTTAACCGCCGTGAAAACAAAATGGACATTGAAAAAGTCTATGGTGATGGGGCGGTGAAGTTTGCTTATGGCAACCCCATTGGGCGGCTTTTAGCGCCTTTGATTGCAAGTAAAATGTTCAGCCAACTTTATGGAAAATTACAAGATAGTGTGAAGTCGGGGCAAAAGGTCGCACCGTTTATCCAAAACTTTCATATCCCGATTGAGCAGTATCAAAAAGGCTCACTTCAAGATAACCCGATTGAAACATCGTATCGCTCATTTAATGAGTTTTTTATTCGTAAGTTTAAAGAAGGGCAACGCAGCTTCACCACTAACCCGCAAGAGATGGGTGCTTTTGCTGAGGCGAGATACTTTGCCCATGCAAACATGACGGATGAGTTGATTGTGCCTGTCAAAGGCTCGATGTTGCGCGCGGTTGACCTCATTGGCGATGCTGAACTCGCTCAGGACTTTATCGGTGGCCCGCTGATGATTGCGCGGCTTTGCCCTGTGGATTATCACCGCTACCATTATCCAGACGATGGCAAAACGCTGAAATCATTCACTGTTGCTGGTGATTTGCATTCGGTGAATCCATTGGCACTCAAATACAGGCAAGATATTTTTATCAAAAATGAACGCCGTGTTTCGATTTTAGATACAAAACACTTTGGCAAGCTTGCCTATATTGAAGTAGGTGCGACTTGCGTGGGTAAAATCGTGCAAACCTTTGATGAATCCAAACCATTTAAGAAAGGCGATGAAAAAGGCTATTTTCTGTTTGGTGGAAGCACGGTGGTGTTATGTGGCGAAAAGGGAAAGTGGCTGCCTTCGCAAGATATTTTAGACAACACCAAACAAGGCATTGAAACCTATATCCAACTGGGTGATGTCGTCGCTGAAACCAAAACGACTTTGGGGAATTCATGAATAACAACGATTTCAACACAGGATTGTTAGACTTTATCCAGCAATCACCCACACCCTTTCATGCGGTGCAAAATATGGTTTTTATACTCGAAAACGCTGGTTTTCAGCGTTTGGATGAGAAAGAGCAGTGGTTTATACAGCAAAAACAGGTGCAAGGGCGTTATTTTGTCACCCGTAATGATTCATCTATTGTTGCTTTTGACATCAAGCAGCCATTGCTGGAGCAGGGGGTTCGCATGGTCGGAGCGCATACGGATAGCCCATGCTTGAAGGTGAAACCCAACCCTGAACTGGTGCGCCAAGGTTATGTGCAGTTGGGCGTTGAAGTCTATGGTGGGGTATTGCTCAACCCTTGGTTTGACCGTGATTTATCACTGGCAGGACGGGTGAGTTATGTGAATGAAGCTGGTAATATGGCTCATCAATTGGTGAATTGGAAAAAAGCCATTGCGGTGATTCCAAGCCTTGCCATTCATTTGGATAGGGAAGCCAACGATAAGCGCAGCATCAATAAACAACAGCATTTGCCACCTGTATTGATGCGGGTATCGGGTGATGAAACAAGCTTGAATGACCTATTGCTTGAACAATTAAACAAAGAATCCAGCAAAGCGGCATCAATATTGGACTATGAATTAAGCTTTTATGATGTTCAACCGCCTGCGACTGTGGGTTTGAATGATGATTTTATCGCCAGTGCGCGATTGGATAATCTATTAAGCTGTTATACAGGGTTGATGGCTTTAATTCATGATGAAAACGCACAAAACACCTTGCTTGTATGCAATGACCACGAAGAAGTGGGCAGTGTGTCGGCGGCTGGGGCGCAAGGCAATTTCTTGGAGTCGGTGTTGCAACGCTTAACAGGGAATCATGAAGCTTTTGCGCGTTTGATGGCAGCTAGTGTGATGATTTCTGTGGATAATGCCCATGCAGTTCACCCCAATTTTACCGATAAACATGATGCCAACCATGGTCCAATCATCAATGATGGCCCTGTGATTAAAATCAATGCCAACCAACGCTATGCAAGCAACAGCGAGACTTCTGCCATGTTTAAACAATGGTGCGCAAGCGCGGATGTACCTGTGCAATCATTTGTGGTGCGCTCGGATATGGGTTGCGGCAGCACGATTGGTCCGATTACAGCGAATAACCTTGGCGTACGCACGGTGGATGTGGGTGTGCCAACCTTTGCCATGCATTCGATTCGTGAGCTTGCAGGCACAAAAGATGCGGCTTATTTGTATCAGGTGTTAAAGCAGTATTTCACTGATTAATTCGGCTTTGAAAAGTTAAGAACCATCCAATCATAAAGCTGTTGCGTGGTAAGTTGCTCTAGTCCAATGCTTTCAAATTCATCAAGCGGGTCTTTATCTTTAAGGCAAAACTGATAACTAACGCTATCGGGCTGCGCATCATGAAAAACAAGCAGAATGCGTTTGCCAGTCTTTAAACAATCCATGGTCATCACATCGGCAGGAATGCCTTGTTTACGCATTTGTGTATTCACACTTACAACAGGGTCAATATCATTATAATTCTGTTGAATGTTGGCATGAGCCTGACTGACCAGCTCATAGACTGTGGATATAGGTTTATCTTCCATGGCTAACCCCTTAATAATTCAGGTATAATCGTGACCGCTTTATCACCATCACTAAGCATAACTTCACCATCTTGAATCATATATTGCAGCTGCATATTCCGTTTTGCCAGCTCGCTCATTGCTGTAACGGTCTCATCGGTGAGCACAAACACCTTCAAATTATCAAAGCGGGAGAGTTTATCCTTGGTTTGCGCCCACCATGTTAAAGCACTGCGGTAGTTGTAAGTATAAATGATAACTTGTTTGGCGCGACCACATGCTTTGCGAATGCGCTTTTCATCGGGTTGCCCCAAATCAATCCACACTTCAACTTCATCACTCAGGCTTTTTTGCCACAAATCAGGCTCATCTTCCGCGCATAAACCTTTGGTGAATGCCATATATTCATGGGCATTGAGAGCAAATGCCAAGAGCCGCGTCATCATGCGCGATTCATGTTCAGAAGGGTGTTTAGCTAGGGTTAAGCTGTGTTCTTCAAAATAATAGGTATCCATATTTGATACTTGAACGTCTGCTTTATAGATCGTTGATTTGATAGCCATGCCAGCTTCTAAGCTAGAAATCTATACTGCGCAAGGGTAGAGTGTGATTTTGATTACATACTGAAATATAGAAAAACAGTTGTTTTCAGCAGTCGGAACTTTGGAGTAGCGCGTATGGCAAATATCATGGCATTTAAAGAGGGTGATAAAATTATCGCACAAGGCGATAAAGATACCGCTGCTTACTTGATTAAATCAGGTTGGTTGGAAGTGCAGCGAGAACGCCCTGATGGCTCTACAATCACAAGTGTATTGCAAGCGGGTGAAATTGTCGGTGAATTGGGGCTTGCAGGATTATCCAGCGAGCGCACAGCGAATGTTGTCGCGTTAACCGATGGAGAGGTTGAAGTCATTGACCGAGGCACATTGATTCGCTTGGTCAATAAACCCGGTGGGGCACTTGCACCACTCCTTGCCGCTTTGTTTGCAAGACTTCAGAATGTTTTAATTGATGAAGAAATTGATGAAAATGATGAAACATTTATTGCATACGCCAAGCTTGAAGGCATCAATGATCATGCCAAAATCGCACTATGCAACCGACCAAAACTTATTGGGCACTTACCTTGGGTGTTTGGAGCATACCGACCACCCTTAACCGTGACCGAACTCTTCGGTGACCCCAAACGCATTGATGTGCGCCTCACAGGGTGCAGTTTGCGTGTGAATGAAAAGCATATTGAGCTAGCTGCATGTGCAGAGGGCGGGCTTGAACTTAGGGTTGTAAACTACGGCGATTATTGTGAAATCAATGAAGAAGAGATTGTGCACAACAGCAATAGCGATGCGATTGTGAAGCTTCCTGTGGGTAAATATACGCTTAAATTTGGAGATAGAAGTGACCCATTTGAATTTAAGCTCAGCGTACTAATTTAACGCAGCAACCCAATCAGGCAGATAATGATAAGCATCGCTCCTATAAGTTGTTTGAAAAATGCAGCATCCTGCGAAATGAGATAGTCATGAAGCTTTAGGCCAACCACATGTCCAATGGCTGCTGCAGGTAGTAGCCAAAGGTGGTGAGCCCACCAAAAATCAACGCCAACACTGGCTAAAACACTTAATTTAATCGTTACCAAGACAAACCAGAGTACAAACAACGTGTTTCGCAGCTTTTCTTTGGCAACTCTATGCACAAACACAGCAACAATCAGCGGCGCGCCAATGAGCGATGTACCACTGATATAACCACCGATAACGAGTAAAACGGCATCAAACACTTCGCTTTGACTTTTAAGCTGATACTTAAACACATACATGATGCCGTAAATCAAAGTCATCACATAAACAAAAGTGACCATAATGTCGGTGGGTAAGGTGAGCAAACCAAATACGCCGATAAGTTTTGGAATAATCATAATACCGAAAGCCTTCTTCAAAAATGGCCAATCCACAGCACCCAAGCGTGTACCAACCGTAATTCCACTAAAAAATAACAAATGAATGCCAATCAGCGGAATCCAAATTAAAGGGTTGTCCACAACGAGCAGCAACAGGGGTAAACCAAGTGCTGCGCCACCAAACCCTAGACCAGAGCGTACAAAGCCCGTCCAGACGAAAATAAGCGCTGTGGCGGCATATTGCCATAATTCGAGGTTATCCATGCGCGGGATAGTAGTGCGTAACGCTTAGAATGATAGGCATAACAAAGGCTTGGCAACAATGTAACGCCTGCATTAGCCATAACACGTAATGTCGCATAATATATATTATGTAATATTTATATGTG
>CAMZLG010000058.1 GCA_947311495.1 uncultured Zetaproteobacteria bacterium | reverse complement strand
GATTGCGCATTGCCGCGCGAGGTCACATGATATACTGCGCCTTCGTATTCGATTCGGAGAGGTCTAGACATGGCGAAAACATACCATCAAAAATGCGCGAAACAAGACCTGACCCCTTTGCTCCACTATTGATTCATTAAAAACAATGACGCTGCTTCAAGGTAATCCCAAAACATCCCCATGCCAAAGAAACCATATAACATTGAACTAAGAATCATAATACTTCCAATAATGTCTTGAAGTGGTGTTGAAGTGCCTAGTTCCCCCTCTTTAAACAAAGCCCTCCAAGATATTTCCAAGTCTTTTGAAGTCAATCCATGAATAAATAGCCAAATGGAAAAGGGCACTCCAAAGATAAAAGCAAAGCCGATAAAAAAAGTGTGCAAAAGAAAATCAAACCAGTTACTGATTAGCATACTGATTACCTACATAACCACCAACTACCCCACCTACAGCAGCGCCATAATTCCCATAGTTTCCAGCCGATTGATATGTGTTCAATTCAGGGTGTTTTGTGGAATAGATAAAGCCATACCCGCCACTTTTTTCTATCCTGCTTGCCACTTTTTGCACACCTGCGCCTAAACCACCACCGAAAAATCCTACAATCGCAGACTTAGAAATTTGATCAAAGTTTAAACATTTTCCTTCGGATATTTGTTTATAAAAATTATTGTAGCCTCCCCCAAACCCACCAATGAAAGCTCCGCTGATAACGCTCTTTGCAAACCCTCCCAAAGCACCCGTCAATCCTGCAACTGCCAACCTTCCTATATCAAAGTTTCCAGTTTGCCATTGATCATACCCTTCAAATGCAAGCCCAATGCTAGCACCAATGATTTGCGCATAAAACAGACCTCGCGAGTCTCCTCGAAGCACTGGATTACTTTGTGTATAACTAAATTCATTAAACCCACCCCTCAACCCAATCGGATCAGCCTTAATACGGGTTATCGGGGTCAGGTCTTGTTTCGCGCATCTCTTAACCTCAGTCATGAGTGAAACATACACATAAAACAGCAGCCTCCAAATCCAAAATCCGCGAAACAAGACCTGACCCCTTTTCCTTGAGGGGGGTAGCTGTCAATGTAATTACTGCTCAATAAGCTTGCGGTGAAACTTTAATGGCATATGCCGTCATCACGCCCCAAACCCAGTTGAAAAAGAAGACAAGCAGCGGAGTAAGCATTCCCAAATCCGTGCCAGCCATGCCTTTACCTGCAATTTCAGGGAAGATGTAGAAGAGTTGAACAGCGGTGGGGAACAGGCTTAAAAGCGAACCTTTGATTAACCATTGTTCTTCATCGTTTAAAAATGGAAGGATAAATAATATTCCCCAAATACCACCCCAAACAATGCGCGGATAAAGCCATGCGGGGGTTAAGGCAGGGGCGATGGCAACATCCAACATCGCAGAAATACCATATTGCCCGAATAGCCATACGGTTAAACTGTTCATCAATGCGCCAAAACAACCTGCGGCGAAAACCACCAATAACCTATTCATTTGATAACTCCATAAGTAGAAAGTGAACAGGTTATGTTGGGTGAGCGGTTTAGGCAATGCAAGGTTACTTATTCAGATTTTAACCATGCCACAGCATCATCAAGGTTTTCAAAGAATTTAATCTCACCTGATACAAACCAACGACCAAGTTTAGAGATGGATTCCTGCCAACCTTTATTGCCATGAATGGCAATGCGTTTGAAGTCATTGTTATGTTTTAGCCCCAATTTGAAATCGTCCCATGCAGCTCTTAGTTCCCAACCTTCCATTTCAGTAGCATTAATCAGCACTTTAACATCAGGTTCTTTAACCTCAGCAATAGCAGCATCAATCATGGGTGTAATGATTTTATAATCTTCATGGGTAAGTTTGCCCGCAGCTTTGAGAGTAATGAATATATGTTCGTTAACGCGTTCAACGCCAACGGATAAACCATGTCTTTTTGAAGTGTTCATAACAACCTCCGTTATGCATAACAACGTATAATTATTGTACCATAAATCACATAAAAAGCAATGGGATATCAAGTGGTATTCCGAGTTGGCATGCTTTTCGCTTATACCTTACAACATTGATCGTTTTGGAGGTGAAAGCGTGGATATTGCAACGATTATCGGGATGGTTGTTGCCTTTGGCTTGGTTCTTTTTGCCATTGGGGATGCCATCACAGGATTTATTGATGTGCCATCAATGGCAATTGTGATTGGAGGTACGGTTGGAGTTCTACTTGTTGCCTACCCATTAGCAAATTGTATTGGCGTGATTAAAATTATTCTTAAAACTATTCTTAATAAACCTGCTGATGGACCAAGTATTGTGACAGAGCTTGTAGATCTAGCGCAAATTGTGCGTAAAGAAGGTATTCTCGCCTTGGAAAGTAAAGTAGGTGATATTGAGCATCAGTTTATGTCCAAAGGTTTGCAGATGGCGATTGATGGGCAAGAGCCATCAGAAATTGAAGATATTTTATATATGGAGATAGACAAACTGGGTGAGCGGCATTTACGCGGAGCGGATATGATGACGGCACTCGGCACATTTGCACCATCTATGGGTATGATTGGTACATTGGTAGGGTTGGTGCTTATGCTTGCCAACATGGAAGACCCAGCCTCTATTGGTCCATCTATGGCAGTGGCATTGCTGACAACATTTTATGGGGCATTGATGGCAAATATTATATTTTTGCCCATGGCGTCCAAGCTCAAAACACGAAGCAAAGAAGAAATTTTGGTGCATGAAATTATTTTGACAGGTATCCAATCGTTGGTGGCTGGGGAAAACCCTCGTGTGATGGAGCAAAAGTTACATGGCTTCTTACCACCAACCAATCGCGAATCTGCTTTCGATTAATATATTATGGGTAAGCGACAAAAAAAACCAGACCCTGTCTTACCTGATTCAGACCCAGGTGCGGCATTGTTTTTAGAATTGATGATGCAAATGTTGGCATTTTTTATTTTGCTGACATCTATTGCAGTGATTGTGGATGAAAAACGTTTGGCTGCAATTGGCTCATTGGCAGGCACATTTAGCCCACTTCCTGATGGTGCGAACCTATCAGAAGGTAGAGGGCCATCCATGCCTGCTCGTGATATTATTGATGGAACACGTGCCCCCAAGCGAACCGCCAAAGAATTGACGGGCATATCCAAAGAACTTGGCTTAGGCGATGCCCTTCATGCGCTTCCACTGGATCAAGATAAGGTGCGGGTGCGCTTTCCTGAAAACATTATATTTGCGCGTGGTCAAATCGAAATCTCCCAAGCGATGTTTCCATTGATGGATAAGTTAGCCCAGGTATTTAAAAAACCGGAAGTGATTGAAATTCGTATCGAAGGGCATACAGATGATACACCCACTCGTGGCTTTAGGTTTCCATCCAATTGGGAATTATCAGCGGCGCGTGCGATGAGCTTGTTTCATGCGTTATCCAAACGCGGTGTACCTAATGGACGTATGATTGCGGCAGGTATGGGAGATAAACACCCCATTCAGGGTAATCCGCGCATGAGCCGTAGGGTTGAAATTGTACTCAAATTTAGGCCTGTCACCGTGACACCTGAAGGGCAAGTGAATGCAGGTAAACTGGCAACACCACAGCATCATGTGGTTGCGCCACCGAGCAAGAGCTTTTAATCATGGCACGTCAAAAGAAACTTGAACCAGAGGTGCTGGCTGACCCCGAAGCATGGATGACAACATTTGCAGACCTCATCAGTTTGATGCTTACTTTTTTCATTTTATTGGTGTCCATGTCCACCTTGGATAAAACAGGGCTACAAGATATTTCAACTTATTTTGACCAAGCGGTATCCGTACTTAATTCAGGTGATGGTACTGAGATTAACATTATTCGACCGCTTGAATTGCAGCGTATTGTCACGCCACGAGAGCTGATGTTGGCGATGCGTCAAAATAGTAACGTTGTGCTTAAAAATAGTACGCTTAAACACAATATTCGCGCACTGATTGTGAAAAACCGTTTATACCTTCGCATGGAAGATGCTGCACTTTTTGTCGAGGGCTCTGCGAAGTTGAAAGCTGAACATATCAAGGCACTAAGGCGATTGGCGCGGATGCTAGCAACATCACCAGGACTTATCAGTGTGAATGGACATACCGACGATAGATTTGAGCCAAACCGACAGTTTGCTGACCCATGGAGCCTAAGTTTGGCAAGAGCGGCATCAGTCTTGCATATCCTGGAAGCAGAGGGAGTGAACCCTTCGCGGTTATCTCTCGCGGGATATGGTCCTTCGCGCCCTGTATCCACAGATGCAACGGTATACGGAAGAGAAAGAAATCGGCGCGTTGATATTGTTGTTTATAAATAAAAAGGAGTTTCGCCATGGCTGAAGAAAAAGAAGAAGAACCTAAAAAAGCATCAGGGGGTCTGCTGCCGATTATTAATTTAGTTCTCCTTGTTATTTTATTAGGCATTGGCGGTTTTATTGCTTGGAAAATGATGGCAATGGAGCAAGCGCCAGAGCAAACAGTCCAAGAGCAATCGGATGGTCAAGTGGTAGACACTGAATTACCTGAAGCAGAAGATGAAGACCCAGATGCAGCACCTATTTTTGTCGATATTGCAGATATTACGATTAACTTGGCGGATACAGATGTGAGTCGTTTTTTGCGGGCGAAAATAAAATTAGAACTGCGCAATGAAGCTGCTCAGGCTCGCGTTGAACAGCAAATGATTAAAATTAACGATATGGTGCTAACGCTATTGTCGAGCAAGACCTTTGCTGAAATTCGCACGCCGCAAGGCAAATACGATTTGAAGGAAGATATTGTCTATCGCATCAACCGATTGGTGGGTGGTAAACCTATCAAAAATATGTATTTCACAGACTTTGTGTCGCAATGACGCAAGAAAGTAAAAATCCTGAAGCTGCTGAGCCTATTTTAGCACCAGAGGAAATTGATGCCTTAATGCAGGCTGTGGTGCCGAGTGAAGAGGCGGATGCATTATTTGCGACATTACCCGATGTGCCTCAGCCAAAAGTTATAGAAGACTTCGACTTTGAGGTGGCAGTAAATAATGGACCAGAACGTTATCCATTGTTTAGCACGTTACAGCAACGTATGACAGAATCTTTAAAGGAAATGTGGATTGAAGTTTTTCAGCGTGAAATACAGTTGGATGGCGAAAATATAGAGCAGCGTATTTATGAGGATATTGTTGCCGAAGATAAAGAGAAACCCCAAGTTTATTTTATCTATGATGTGCACGACTTTGGGCGCATCGTGGTCGCGTGGGATTTGCCCTTGGTTGTTGCATATATTGATGCCATGTTGGGTGGTCTTGGCGAAGCGTATGATGAAGGTTCCAATGCACTTTCACCCGTGGAAATGAGGCTCGCAAGACGCATTGGCAAATCACTTGAGAAGCTTTTGGCTCGGATGTGGACACCCGTTTTAGCAAAACAATACGTGTTACAAAAAATTGAAGTTGAAGCCCAATTCTTAGGGCTAGCATCAGCATCAGATATGTGTTTTTCAGTTCCTTTTGCCGTTGAAATATCAGAAGACCTTAAAGGGCATGTTCAGTTGCATTATCCGAGAACTTTTTTAGCACCTATTCTGGATAACCTGCGCACTGCCTCATCTGATGAAGTGAACCCTATGGATCCAGCATGGCAGGGCCAGCTTGAGAAAGGTCTTGATCAAGTGCCGTTAACAGCACGCCTTGAATTTGGAACATGTCATCTGGATATTCAACAGTTTTTAAGCTTGAGGGCTGGCGACTTCTTACCACTGAATAAAAATGAGCATGATCCAGCAAAACTTTGGGTTTCCTCAGTTTCATTGTTTGAAGCTATGCCCGGTAGTCAAGACGGTGTGCTTGCAGCAGAAATTTTAGCACCCATAAGCCAAAGTTAGATTGGAGTGATATATGTCTGAAGTTGATGAAGGAATCGAAGAGCAAGACACCAGTTCGTCTGGGAATGGGCAAAAAGTAAACCTTGAAGCAATTATGCATGTGCCCTTGGACATTAGCGTTGAGTTGGGGCGTGTTGAATTGCCTCTGCATATTGTCTCACGATTGCACCGAGGCATGGTATTAGACCTTAAAAAAGAAGCCAATGCAGAGGTTGATATTTTAGCCAATGGGCGTGTGTTTGCGCGCGGTGAAGTGGTGTCTGCAGATGGTAAGTTAGGTGTGCGCGTGGTTGAAGTGGTGCCGCAAGGTGACCGCATCCAGAGTTTGTCTTAACATGATGACAGGGGAGACCAGTTTCGCTGCCATGATGGCACAATCCATTGGTGCATTGGCATTGGTTTTAGCCATTTTTGCAGGTTTGGTTTGGTTGATAAAACGCTTTCAAGATAAGGTGGTGCCAAGCAAAGAAGGACAAATGCAGGTGGTACAACGTTTACATATTGATAGTAAGAATAGTGTGATTGAGATTCGACATGGCAAACAACATTACCTTCTAGGTGTTGGCGTTGGTGGTGTGCAGAAAATTGCAAAGGTTCCATCTGATGTTGCGGAACAAGATGTTTAAGATTTTGTTCGTATTCATTTTTCTGATGCCTCAGTTGGCAGGTGCTGCAGATATTCCAACATTTTCAATAAGCCTTGGTGAAACTGAAGACCCTGATTCGTGGTTTACAGGGCTAAAAATTGTTGCAGGGCTTACTGTGCTTGCGCTTGCCCCATCCATTTTGGTGATGATGACCTCATTTACCCGCATCTTGATTGTCTTTGCTTTTTTAAGGCAGGCATTAGGCACGCAACAAAGCCCTCCCACCCAAATTTTGGTGGGTTTAGCTCTGTTTATGACCATGTTTATTATGATGCCCGTGTGGAACCAAATTGATAGTACAGCGTTAACACCCTATTTGAACGAAGACATTACGCAATCTGAAGCCATGGAGAAAGCGACAGACCCATTAAGAGCGTTTATGCTCAAGCAAACACGCGAAGATGACCTTATCCTATTCATTAATGCAGGTAATATTGAGAAACCTCCGACTTCAGAAGAAACACCGATGTTTGTATTGATTCCAGCTTTTGTGATTAGTGAATTGCGCACGGCATTTGAAATTGGGTTTTTAATCTACATCCCATTCGTGGTGCTGGATTTGGTGGTGGCATCGGTGCTGATGAGTATGGGTATGATGATGTTACCCCCTGTGATGATTTCATTGCCGCTTAAAATCATCCTATTTGTGTTGGTGGATGGTTGGCATTTGATTACGGCATCATTATTGCAAAGTTTTCATTAAATAAAGAATTTTGCGCCTCAACTTTGGGTTAGGTTTGTATGGTGATATTCAAAGTTATTTAATATGAAGTTTAATTTTGGTGAAAAGCACCATATTGCAATTTGTTCCAATTGATTTTGGTGGTTCCCATCATTTAACACTAAAAATTTTGCAGAACAGTTGCTCTTAATCCACGTGATAGCATCTGTGGTTTTACATCCTTGTAAAGCCGAAATTTTTCCGCGGAAACTTTCGCCGCCATTGCCATCCTGAAGGTATTGCCGACATCTTGTTTTGAAATCCCTGGCTGTAGACCCAATATAAATAGGGTGTTCTAGGTCGGGTTTTTCATAGATGAAATATATGCCTTTGGTAGTTGGGAAGTCCTCAATGTTGTTGAAAGATACTTCACTAACGATTTTTTTAGAAAAAGTTGTCCTAGTTGTGTTTGGATTGGCAGATAGCATTGTTTTATAGTTACTTGTGTTTAGCATATTTTTTTAGAGTCCTATGTGTAATGTGATATAATGATTTTTCTGCTTTCTCGATACTTTGCCCAAAAGTGATGATGCCATCTTCATGCCCTTTCATGACAAATGCATTGTGTTCAAAGGGTGTTCGTTGGCTGTATAAATCAGCAATTTCATGCACCATGGCAGTTGTGCCGTATTCAGCAGTTGTCGCTAGCTCGTTCTCTTGAATCATCATTTGCCAAAGGGCAGATGAATGCACATGAATCACGGCTTGAATATCAGGGTGAATGTCATAAATCATGGCATGGCTCAACGCTTCACTGCTGGGTTTCTCCGCACCTTGTGAATACACGGTAAACTTCTCAAACTCATAGTTGTGAACATAAGTATATTGGTCTTGGCTAAGTTTGGCGTGTTTGCCAGTTTGGGTAGCAGTGATAAAGAACGTATGTTGCCCTGTGCGTTTGGAGATATTGCCATAACCAATACCATCGGGGGTTTCACCAATCAAACCCAAGGCAAACAATCGGCTGCGTAAGGCTTCAAGCTCAATATAAGCCGTAAACTCAGGTGAGGTTTTATGCTCATGTTCAATATGAAATTTAATGACACCATCAATCATACTGCCCTTCCTATGTCATGCCCGCGTAGGCGGGTATCCATATCAAAACAAATAGATTCCCGCCTTCGCGGGAATGACGTTTTTGTTTTATCATTGAAGTTTACCAATGGCTTCTTTGTTGGGTTCGATAACACCTTTTTCAGTAATTAACCCTGTAATCAAGCGTGCGGGGGTGACATCAAAACCAAAATTGGCGGCTTGGCTGTTTAGCGGCGTAATACGGACTTGTTCTACGACACCTGCGGCATTCAAACCTTGCATATCATGCACTTCATCTTGGCTTCGTTGCTCGATTTCAATATCGCGAACACCATTTGCGCAATCAAAATCAAAGGTATTGATGGGTAATGCGATATAAAACGGCACATCATTATCTTTAGCCGCCAAAGCTTTGAGGTAAGTGCCAATTTTATTGGCTGCATCACCATTCAGCGCTACTCTATCCGCACCTGTGATGACCATGTCCACTTTGCCCTGCTGCATCAATAAACCGCCTGTATTATCAGGTATAATGGTGTGTTGGATGCCTGCATCTTGTAGCTCCCAAGCGGTGAGCCTTGCACCTTGATTGCGTGGGCGGGTTTCATCCACCCATACATGAATGTTGATGCCTCGTTTTTGCGCTTCATAAATCGGGGCAAGGGCTGAGCCGCTATCGACAATCGCCAACCAACCTGCATTGCAAT
>CAMZLG010000057.1 GCA_947311495.1 uncultured Zetaproteobacteria bacterium | reverse complement strand
GAAGCAGGTATCACTTCGCGTGAAGCCTGTGGTAACACTGTGCGTAATGTTTCAAGTTGTTTCTTGGCAGGAAAATGCCCTGCAGAACATGCAGATGTGACTATTCATGCACAAAAGTTTGCCGAATACTTTTTGCGTCATCCTTTGGCGCAGCAATTTCCGCGCAAATTCAAGGTGACCTTTTCAGGTTGTGCCACCGATTGTGGGTTGAGTGGTATGCACGATGTGGGTTATATCGCCAAGCACCAAGATGGCAAAGCAGGTTTTGAAGTGTGGGCGGCGGGTGGTTTGTCATCACAACCTATGCCAGCGATTAAGCTTGAAGATTTTATTGAAGAATCCGATGTGTTGATTGTGGGTGAAGCTTTGATGCGTATGCATTTCAAATACTCAGACCGCAAAAAGCGGGCAAGAGCGCGCATGAAATATGTAGCGCAAAAGCTGGGTGCGGAAGGTTTTGTTGAAGAATACAAAAAACAACGTGCTATCATTGAAGGCACATTATCGGATGTGGTCTTTGAAGATACAGGCTGGAGACAACCCACCGATGTGATGCCTTTCTCTGAAAATGGTATTGTGCAACAACATGATGGTAAAGTATCTATTTTATTGAACATTTTCAGGGGAGACTTAACACCTTTGCAATGCCGCGCTGTGGCACAAGCTGCAAAGCTGGGTGGAACCAACGAATTACGGGTAACCACAGAGCAAGGTTTGCTGATTGTGGATGTGAATCCCGATAAGGTGGATGATGTACTCGAAATTTTGGGTAATGCAGATTTGCGCACCCAAGGCGCACGAGGCATTGCTGATATTACTGCTTGCCCGGGTACGGAAACATGTCGTTTGGGCATCACGGCAAGCCGTGGTTTTGCTGCGGCTATGCAACCCTTGGTTGCTGACCTGAGAGAAGATAGCGCGTTGGCAGGTATATCCATTAAAGCATCGGGATGTCAGCATTCATGCGGTCGCCATCATATTGCAGACTTAGGTTTTCATGGCATGGCGAAGAAGGTTGCAGGTCAAGCTGTGCCGCACTATCAAATTCATGTCGGCGGTTCGGGTGTGGCGGGTCAATCCTTTGCTTTTGCATCCGATTGGGTGCCTGCCAAACATGCGCCAGAAGCTGGCGTGGCAATATTGAATGCTTATAAAGCAGGTAAACAAGACGATGAGACCATGCATGATTGGGCAGAGCGATTGGGTAAAGAAGGTTTATCCAACATTTTAGAGCCATTTAAAGCTGATGCGGGTGAAGTGGATGGTTTGGTTTACGACTGGAGTGAGAACAAAGGCAGTCAAAGCGAAACCTTTAACACCAAAGGCAATAAAAAAGGTGAATGTGCAGGGGCAGTATTATCCATGTCAGATGCTTTGATTTCAGAAGCTGAATATGAATTGATGATTGCTAAAGCACATACGGATGCGATGTTTTGGGCAGAGGCACAAACAGCTCTTAAACGCTCGTTGCTTTCAACGGCACGTGCCTTTTTGGTGGCGTATGGTGAAGCACCCGAAGATGATGCTGAAGTATTTGGCTTATTGATGAGTCATGCGGCATCGGATGCTGACATCATGAAACATTTTAATGCCGTGCAAGGTGCGATGATGAACATTGACTTATCTGACCCAGCGGCTGGTGTGATTAAGCTGAAAGAAGCGCAAGCTACATTTGTGGCCTTGGCGGAAAAGCGGTTTGCTGCTGTCCCAGAAAATAATGAACACTCTGATGAAAAACATGAGGCATTTGAACAAGTTGCAACATCGGAGGAAGTAACTACATTAGATTTATCTGGTGTGGCATGCCCCATGAATTTTGTGAAAACAAAAATTAAACTGGCAACCATGCCTGTGGGTGCACAATTATTGGTGATTCTAGATGATGGTGAGCCGATTGAAAATGTGCCGCTATCGTTGGAAGAGCAGGGTCAAAAAGTGCATTCAAAAGAGCAAATATCCGATGCGCAATGGCGCATTAAAGTTGAAAGAGTCGTTTAACTTACGATGACTGACGACCTGCACCCATTCTCTAATCCGGGGCGCACCAAGCTTTCTTTGGTGAGCCGTGGTTTGGCATTGCCTCATGGGTTACCTGAGGCATCACGCTGGCTGGCGCAAACCAATGCGGCTGAGTCGGTATTGGATTTAAGGTTGCCGAGTGGACATTTTTGCTCGGTGCCTGTGGGTCAGCCTTACACTGAAGAAAGTGGTTTTTCCATTCAATCAGTGTCAGGTAACAAGGCAGTATTGGAATGTGGTGGTGAGCGCGAAGAAGTTGAGTTGATTGAAGCACCAGCCTTTTACAAACAACGCACCCGCAAAGGCAATCGCATGGGAAGCTTTGCATCCCTTCATGATAAGCTTCTGATTTTACAGCCATTTATGGGCTGTGGATTTTTCGCTCAAGACAAAGCTGCATGTGCTTATTGCCAGTATGACTCTATGCTCAATGAAGCTGAACCTCCTCTGCGTGACCCATTGGAATTGGTGGAAGTTGTGTTGGCTGCTTTGGCAGAGCGCGAGATTGATACGGTGTATTTGTACAACGGATTTTCGCCATCGGATGATGTGGGTTTATCCAAGCTTCTGCCCGTCATTGCTTTGTTGCGCCGTCATTTAGGACATAGGCAAATTGCCTTGGAAACTGTTGCACCTAAAGATTTGTCTGTGATCGATGCGCTTTATGCTTCGGGTTTAGATATTTTTATCTGTAACCTGGAAGTTTTTGATGCCACACGTTTTAAAGAAGTCTGTCCTGGTAAAGCCAAGCAGGGCGGTCAAGATGCAATCCTTCAAGCATTAGAATATGCGCGAAGTATTTTTAGACCGGGCACTGTGGTCAGCCACTTGATTGTGGGTTTGGAGCCCGTGCCATCCACAGAAAAGGGTATGCAGGCTTTGGTTGAGAAAGGGGTTGTACCTTTGCTGATTCCATTTCGCCCCCTACCTGGAACACCGCTAGCTCATCAGTCTATCCCCAGCTTGGATGACATTGAAGCCGTTTTATTGAAACAATATGAGCTGCTTGAAGCTTCACATATTCCAGCACACCGATTGCGGGACATGGGGCGGGTTCTTACACCCATGGAAAGTGGCGTGCTTGATAGTAGCCGAACGGCAACCTTGGCAACACGATGGAGTGCATCATCGTTGGGTAAAAAGGTGGATGGCTGGTTGGATGGTTTGCGCAGATATTTGCGTGTCAAAGACGAAGGCAAACAAACGCAATCGATTCATCAATTGTTGTTGGCAGAAAGCAAACCTTTTGTTGCCTTGATGCTGCTTGCGGTGACGTTTGTATGGGGTGTTCAGCTTGAAGCACCACAAGGTTTAAGTCTTGAAGGTTACCATGCTCTGTTGGTTTTTTTATTATGCTTAACGCTTTGGGTAACCCAGCTATTACCTTTGCCTATTACATCGTTATTGGGTTTGGCGCTATTGCCCATCTTGGGTGTATTTGCAGCCAGTGATGTATTTGCCTTTTTTGGTAATCCTGCCGTCTTTTTTATCTTGGGTGCATTTATGCTGGTGGCGGGTGTGATGCAAAGCGGTTTATCCGAACGCTTGGCAATAGTGGTGCTCAGAAAAACAGGTCAAAGCGAGCAGCGATTACTGATGACGATGCTGTTGCTTCCTGCATTGATGGCATTCGTGATGCCAGAACATGCTGTGGCTGCGTTGTTTTTACCCATTGCATGGGAAATTGTGCGGGCATTGGGTTTGCGCAAAGGGCATGTGTATGCCCAAGCCATATTCTTCGCTCTAGCATGGGGTGCAATTATTGGCGGTGTGGCGACTCTGCTCGGTGGTGCGCGAGGACCGTTGGCACTGGCATTGGTGGGTGAGTTAACAGGACAAAGTTTTTCATTTATGCAATGGAGTTTAGCTGCTTTACCTTTGGTGTTGGGTGTTTTAATCATGGCAGGCATTTTGCTCAAACACATGACCAAACGGGTGCACTTGGATATGCAGGTAGTGCAAGATAAGTTTACACAGCGGCGGCTGGAGTTGGGTGCTTTGCCTATCAAAGGTTGGCTGATGAGCATTTTGATGCTGGGCACGGTGGTGGCATGGTTGTTTGCAGGACACGCCAATGGTTTGGCAAGCATTGCCTTGGTCAGTGTGGTGTTGATGTTTGTGTTTCGCTTGGTGGATTGGTCTGAAGTTGAAAAACATGTGCAATGGGGTGTGGTACTGATGTATGGCGGAGCGATTGCGATTGGCAAAGCGCTTTCCGACACGGGTGCTGCAACATGGTTAGCCCATACGCTGATACCAGGTGATATATTGGGGTTGGCATTGTTGGCGTTGCTTGCATTGATTACGCTTTTGTTTACAGAAAGTGTGAGTAATGCGGCAGCAGTTGCCATTGTACTTCCGATTGCCATACCTGTGGGCGTAGCCGCAGGCATTGACCCTGTCACGACTGCATTAACGGTAGGTATCATTGCAGGTTTTGCATTTATGTTGCCTATGGGCACACCGCCCAATGCTATGGTTTATGCCAGTGGTTTTGTGCGTCCTTCGGCAATGCTGAAATATGGTTTGGTATTATCAGGGTCTGCATTTGTATTGTTTTTATTGGTGGCAACGTTTTGGTGGCCAATGATTGGTTTGACGTTTTAAACGTGTTTGGAGTTGTCGATGGATAAGCTGGAACAAAGTATTGTGTTGTTGAAACAGGCTGCGGCTGAATACTCAGGCGAAGTTGTGTTTGCATGTAGTTTTGGTGCTGAAGATGTCGTATTGCTGGATATATTGGACAAGCAGAATATTGATATTCGTGTCATCAGCTTGGACACAGGTCGCTTGCCGCAGGAAACTTATGATGTGATGGAAAAGTGGCGTAAGAAAAGTGATTTAAACATCGACATATATTTCCCTGATGCGGATGCTGTGGAAGCCATGATTAAACAAGATGGTGTAAACTTATTTTATGATTCGGTGGAGAAACGTAAAACATGTTGTGAGGTGCGTAAGATTCAACCGCTAAAACGTGCTTTGTCAGGAGCAAAAGCTTGGGTAACAGGTTTGCGTGGTGAGCAAGCGGGTTCGCGTGTTGATATGCAAGCTGTGGAAGATGATAAAACGTTTGGTATCAAGAAATTTAATCCGCTTATCATGTGGACAGAGCAAGATGTGTGGGACTATATCAAATCCAATGATGTGCCCTATAATGCGCTGCACGATAAGTTTTACCCATCTATTGGTTGCGCACCGTGTACGCGAGCTATATCAGTGGGCGAAGACCCTAGGGCAGGACGCTGGTGGTGGGAACAAGATGATGCGGTGGCAGAGTGTGGGTTACATGCTAACCCGATAAAGAAGTAGGAGTTTGAGATGACAGATAAAGTTGAAGTGAAAACAGATAAAAAAGACTTAACCATTGTATGTTTCAGTGGTGACTTTGATAAAGTTCTAGCAGCATTTGTCATGGCAACAGGTGCTGCGGCAACCAACCGAAAAGTAACGATTTTCTTCACCTTTTGGGGATTGAATGTGCTCAAAAAAGATTTTGGGCGTAAAGCTTTGGGTAAAGGAATTTTAGCGAAAGTGTTTAACTTTTTATTGGGTGGGCGCAATAAATTGCCCCTTTCACGTTTAAACTTTGGTGGTGCAAGCCCAGATTTGATGACCAGTATGATGAAAAAGCATAATGTAGCGACGTTGCCTGAATTGATTGAAGCTGCACATGCGCTTGGTATTCGGTTGCTGGCATGTGAAATGGCATTGCATATTTTAGAGCTAGAGCGAGATGATTTGATTGAAGAAGTGGAAGATGTGGTGGGCGTTGCTACATTCTTAAACGAATCAGAAAACGCGCATATTATTTTTGTATAGTTTTAAGTAGAGTAAAAGGATAAGAATATGGAATTTTTAGATATTACCAATGAAACATGCCCAATGACTTTTGTGAAAGTTAAGCTACAATTAGCCAAGATGGATAAAGGACAAGATTTAGAAGTCATTTTGAAAGAAGGTGAGCCTTTGCAAAATGTCCCCGCTTCATGTGAAGAACAAGGTTATCAAGTGTTGTCGATTGAAGCTGTAGGTGATGGTAAACATCGCGTGATTATCAAGAAGTAATTGAGGTAGAGATGAGCAAACATAAGTTAACCCAACTTAAAGCATTGGAAGCAGAATCCATCCACATCATTCGTGAAGTGGTGGCTGAGTTTCGCAACCCAGTTATGTTGTATTCAGTGGGCAAGGATTCCAGTGTGTTGGTTCATTTGGCGCGCAAAGCTTTTTACCCAGCGCCCTTGCCTTTTTCACTCTTGCATGTGGACACAGGTTTCAAATTTAAGGAAATGTATGATTTTCGTGATGCATTTTGCGAAGAAATTGGTGCTGATTTGATTGTCCGCAAAAATGAAGATGCGATTGCTAAAGGTATGAACCCTAAAGAATTCGGTGTGGCACGTTGTTGTGGTGCATTGAAAACATCAGGTTTACTTGATGCTTTGGAAGAAGGCGGTTATGACGCTGCCTTTGGTGGTGCGCGCCGAGATGAAGAGAAATCACGTGCTAAAGAGCGTGTGTTTTCCATGCGTGATGAGTTTGGGCAGTGGGATCCAAAAAATCAACGCCCTGAATTGTGGAACATCTATAATGGTCGCATTCATGATGGTGAATCGGTGCGTGTGTTCCCGATTTCTAACTGGACTGAAATGGATATTTGGTCGTATATCCGCGAAGAAAACATTCCGATTGTACCTCTCTATTTTGCTAAAGAACGCCCGATGATTGAGCGTGGTGAGATGTTGATTCCGTATTATGAAGAGAATAAAGATCAATATGCTGAGGGTGAAGAGCCTGTCATGGTGATGTCGCGTTTCCGTACTTTGGGTTGTAGCCCGTGTACGGGTGCTGTGCGTTCTGATGCGACCAATATGGATGAAATTGTGATTGAAGCAGCGGCTTCTCGCAGGTCTGAACGTGAAACACGTATTATTGACCACGGCAGTAATTCTATGGAAGATAAGAAGAAAGAGGGATATTTTTGATGACTAAAGTAAATTTTGACATCGTAAAAGAAATTGAGCTACTGCGTTTGGTGACAGTGGGCAGTGTGGATGACGGTAAATCAACCTTGATTGGTCGCCTGTTGATTGATACCAAAGGTGCGTTTGAAGATCAATTGATGGCAGTGCGCAAAAAGAAAGGCACAACGAGCATTTCTTCGGCAGCCGAGATTGATTTGGCAATGCTCACTGATGGTCTTTCAGCCGAGCGAGAGCAGGGTATTACCATTGATGTGGCATACCGTTATTTTGCCACGCCCAAACGCAAGTTTATCATGGCAGACTGCCCAGGGCATGAGCAATACACGCGTAATATGGTCACAGGTTCATCCACGGCGAATGCTGCGATTATTTTGATTGATGCACGTCATGGTGTGTTGGCGCAGACCAAACGTCATACCCATATTTTGGGTTTGTTGGGTATCCCGCACTTGATTGTGGCAGTGAATAAAATGGACTTGGTGGATTATGACCAAGCCACCTTTGAGGCAATCCGCTCTGAAATGGATGAGTATTGTGCAAAACAAGGCATTAAAGATTTGATTTGTACGCCCATGTCCGCATTGACTGGTGATATGGTGACCATCCGTGGTGAAAATATGGATTGGTATGAAGGCAATACATTGCTTGAAACGCTTGAATCCTTGTCGGTATTGGATGATTTGGACGAGAAACCTTTCCGTATGCCTGTGCAGTTGGTCAACCGCCCACAAACGGAAGACTTGCCAGATTATCGCGGCTTTATGGGCACCATTGCATCGGGAACAGTCAAAGTCGGCGATGCGATTACTGTTGTACCCTCAGGTTTAAGCTCTACGGTCAAAGAAATTGTGACGTTTGATGGTAACTTGGATGAAGCCTTTGCACCGCAAAGTATCACCCTCACACTCAATGATAACATTGATATTTCGCGTGGTGATATGTTGGTGCATACCGGTGAGCCAACCACGGGTGAGAAATCATTAACCGCCAATGTATGCTGGATTGGTGATGAGCCGCTTGAAAAACGTAAAAAATATATCATCAAACATACTACACGTCAGGTCAAAGCCTTGGTAGATGATGTGGACTTTAAGCGTGATATTCATACGCTTGAAGAGCAAGATGCGGATAGCCTAGCCATGAATGAAATCGGGCAGATTACATTCAAATTACAGCAGCCGCTCAATTGTGATTCGTATGCGGATAACCGGGGGACGGGTTCTTTCATCATCATCGACAGCTTCACGAACAATACTGTCGGCGCAGGTATGATAGTTTAGGCATCCGCTATGCTTTATTAGTGGCGTTTGAAAAACACTCATTTACTAACCTAGTAAACTTCGTGTTTTTCAGCCTTGCTTCTATAAGCATATCAAAAGCCTAAATTGTTTATGGTTTGGCGGAAGCTTAAATTGTTTTTGATTT
>CAMZLG010000056.1 GCA_947311495.1 uncultured Zetaproteobacteria bacterium | reverse complement strand
CAGCCAAGAAGAGTTTGTCTTAGACTTTATCCTCGGCACACCACCTGCAGGCGTGGTCAATGCTCGTGTGATTGTATCCCCTGGTCATGCCAAGCGCATTGCCAATGCTTTGCTAGAAAATGTAGCAAGATATGAAGCACAATTTGGTGAAATCAAAACGGTGGCAGTGAATATGCCTGCGGGGACTACGGCGCATTAAGCTGATGCAAGATATACCTTTTAAGAAAATCTGCGCACTTGACGATGAACTTAGAACATCTATTCAGCTTATTCGAATGGGGTTGGGAGAGCTTCAAAGTATAGGTTTAGACAATGACTTTTACCATTTGCCTCATCTGTTATTATCCAGTGGTTTTGAACGCTTAATGAAGTGTTATATTTGTTTTGGTCACCAAGAGAAACATAACTCTTTTCCTTCTCCCAATTTGCTTGCAAGGAAGCTTGGTCACGACTTGTTAAAGCTTAAAGAACATATTACTAGCAACTACTTTCAAACATTAAGCCGTCCAGCTTTAGAAGATGATTTGGTATTGATGAAGGATAAGGATTTGAATCACCTTTTAGGGTTACTGTCTAAATTTGGGGGTTTTGCTAGATACTATAACTTAAATGTCATTGTAGATGAGGAAAAGTCAAATCAAGATATTAAGGAAGAATGGCAAAAATTTATGAATGAAATAGTCTTAAATGATGCTTCACTCCTTAAAAAGTTGGATAGTTATGAAACTAGTCAGGAAGTAATAGATACAACCACTCGAGAGGTTGTAATTATTTTAGAAAAGTTTACTCGATTACTTGCAAGACAATTCACGTTAGGAGAGCTTGGTAAATTAGCGCAGCAACATTCTGGAGTGGTTTCATTTTATTTACACTTAAATGATGATGGTTTAGGTGCTACTGATTATAGAAAAGTTCTTAGCAGAGTAAAACATACAAAATAATAAGCGAGCCTATGTATGTTACATTGCTGACCGATAAGGTTTTTATATATTGAGAAATTGGGGAAGTACGGCTATCTTTTCCGCATAAAAAATGTGGCGACTATCCCGTTGTCCAACCTTACATCATCAAAAGGATTCAAAGACCATGACAAGATTGTTTAATTTCAGCGCAGGGCCAGCCATGCTGCCAACTGCAGTTATCGAGCGTGCACAACAAGAAATGTTGGACTGGAACGGGTCTGGTATGTCGGTCATGGAAATGAGCCATCGCGGTAAAGAATATATGTCTATCGCAGGTAAAGCCGAGCAAGACTTGCGTGATGTGATGGCTATTCCTGATAACTATAAGGTGTTGTTCCTGCAAGGCGGGGCATCTGCGCAATTTGCTATGATTCCACTTAATCTTTTGGGTGATAAAACCAGTGCAGATTATATCAATACGGGTATGTGGTCTAAAAAAGCGATTGCTGAAGCCAAGCGTTATTGCACGGTGAACCTTGCAGGTGATACGTCCGAAGGTGGGTTTACCACTGTACCTAACCAAGCTGACCTCAAACTCAATCCTGATGCGGCTTATGTGCATTACACGCCCAATGAAACCATTGGTGGTGTTGAATTTGATTATATTCCAGATACAGGTGATGTGCCTTTGATTGCGGATATGTCATCCACGATTTTATCGCGCCCGATTGACGTGTCGAAATTCGCCATGATTTATGCCGGTGCGCAGAAAAACATTGGTCCTGCGGGATTGTGTATTGTGATTATTCGTGAAGACTTGTTGGGCAATGCAGCAGAAAACACACCTGCGATGTTCAATTATAAAACCCACGCTGATAATGATTCCATGTATAACACACCGCCAACGTATAGCTGGTACATGGCTGGCTTGGTGTTTGAATGGATTAAGGAGCAGGGCGGGCTCAAAGCCATGGGCGAAATCAATGCACGCAAAGCAGCGAAATTGTATGCCGCCATTGATGGTAGCGACTTTTATGCCAACCCAGTGCCTAAAGCCAATCGCTCTTGGATGAATGTGCCGTTTACGTTGGCGGATGCTGATTTGGATGCAGCATTTCTCAAAGGCGCAACTGAACAAGGTTTAATCACACTCAAAGGACATCGTTCTGTGGGTGGTATGCGCGCCAGCATTTACAACGCCATGCCAGAAGAAGGCGTGGATGCGTTGGTGGCATTCATGCAAGACTTCGCTAATAAAAACCAATCATAACAACGCTAAATAGGAAATTACCATGACCTCTAAAAGCCCTAAAGTTTGGATTGCCGATAAAATGAGCGAACGCGCCGTTGAGGTGTTTCGTTCGCATGGTATTGACGTGGACTACAAACCAGGGCTTTCGCTTGAAGAACAAATCTACATCGCAGGCGATTATGATGGTATTGCGGTGCGCTCATCGACCACATTAAAAAATGAGCTGCTGGATGCTGCAACACAGGTTAAAGTGATTGGTCGGGCAGGCATTGGTGTGGATAACATTGATGTCGCAACGTGTTCGCGCCGTGGCACGGTGGTGATGAACACACCTTTTGGTAACACCATTACCACCGCTGAATTGGCAGTGGCACATATCGTTGCCGCAGCCCGTCAAATCCCGCAAGCCACAGCATCGACTAAGGCTGGTAAGTGGGAAAAAGCCAAGTTTATGGGTATGGAGCTGACAGGCAAAAAAGCAGGCGTGATTGGTGCAGGTAATATTGGGGCGATTGTCTGCGACCGCCTCAAGGGACTGCATTTGTCGGTATTTGTGTATGACCCTTTTATTTCTGATGAGCGGGCATCTGCCATGGGTGTGACCAAGGTGGATACCGTTGCCGAACTCACTGCCATGGTGGATGTCTTAACCATTCATGTGCCTTTGATTGATGCCACACGCAATCTGATTGATGCAGATATTTTGAAAGGCATGAAAAAAGGTGCGATTTTGGTCAATTGTGCGCGTGGTGGCATTGTGGATGAAGATGCCTTGTATGATGCGTGTAAGTCTGGGCATTTAAGGGCTGCGGCATTGGATGTGTTTGCTGAGGAGCCTGCGCAT
>CAMZLG010000055.1 GCA_947311495.1 uncultured Zetaproteobacteria bacterium | reverse complement strand
AGACGTGCAAGACTGGGTGTGCGCATTCAGGATGTGGATAAAGCAACCATGAAGGCTTTGGGCTTGCCGAACCGTCAAGGTGCGTTGGTGCCTCAAGTTGAAGCGGGTTCTGCAGCAGATAAAGCAGGTATTATTGCAGGCGATGTGATTGTAGCAGTGGATGGCACACCCATTCGTAAATCACATGACCTTCCTATCAAAATTGCCCGCCATCAGCCGGGTGATAAGGTGAAACTTGAAGTCATTCGTGATGGTCAACGCAAAATCATTCCCGTGATTGTTGAAGAAATGCCTGATGAAGCGCATGCAAAAATGCCAAATAAGAAAAAAGCGATGGCAAAACATGGTATTGTGGTTGAACCTTTAACGGAAAAAGCCGCTGACCGTTTGCGTACACGCACCACGACGGGTGTGTTGGTGAAACAAGTGCGCGCAAATTCTCCTGCTGCCAAAGCGGGTATCAAACGTGGTGATGTGATTATACGTATTGATGGGCATGAAGTGAAAAATATGCGTAATTTTGAAGCTTATGCAAACAAACTTAGTCAAGACCATGCGCTGCGTATTCTTTTGGATAGGCATGGCGACCAAGTGTTTGTGATTGTTGTGGCGAAGAAAACGAAGTAGTTTTTTATTTAAGGTAGTAGCTTTATGCTGCTACCTTTTGACTTCAGGGGGAAAAGATGGATAAAAAGTTAATTGCTGCGATTGGTTTGGTTGTGTTGATTGCCGTTGGCATTTCGAGCTTTCTCCCTGAAGGTGTAAAACCAATGGCGGTGGGAGAGCAGGTTAGACCTGTTAGTTTACCTAACCTTAATAATGAAATACAGGGTTTACCCACAGGTAAAGTAATGTTGGTGAATTTCTGGGCAACATGGTGCCCACCTTGCCGTAAAGAAGTGCCTTCTATGGTTGAAGTGTATGAGCAGTTAAAGGGCAAAGGTTTGGAAATTGTTGCTATTTCAACAGACCGAAGCCGTAGCGATGTGGACAAGTTTGTTAAAGAACAAAATATGACCTTTACGGTTTTACATGATGCAGATTCACAAGTTGCACAATCATATGGCGTATTTCGTTATCCTGAAACTTTTATTGTGGATAAAAAAGGTGTGGTTCAACAGCATTTAAACGGTGCTGTGGAATGGACTGACCCTCAATTTGTCGCCTATTTAGAGAAGTTGTTGGCAGAATAAACTTGGATAATATCCAGAAGCGTATTCACCAATTAAGAGGACAGCTTAAAGGGCATAACTATCAGTATTATGTGCTGGATGACCCGAAAATATCCGATGCGGAATATGATAAACTGCTGCGAGAGTTGGCGGATTTAGAAGCCAAGCTTGGCGAACCTGTGCCTGAGGATTCACCCACACAAACCGTAGGTTTTAAAGCGGATAGCGCGTTTCAAAGCCGCAAACATGCTGTGCCCATGTTATCACTTGCCAATGCTTTTTCTGATGAAGAAATCCAAGGCTTTATTCGCCGCCACCGCGACATCTTGGTCGATGATGCTGTGATTCAATACATTGCAGAGCCTAAAGTGGACGGGCTTGCTATCAATATATATTATGAATTTGGGCAAATGGTGTATGCCGCAACTCGTGGCGATGGCATTGCTGGTGAAGATGTGACCGATAATATTCGCTCTGTTGCAGGGATTCCGTGGTCGCTGGATGGCGATGTGCCTGAGAAGTTTGAAGTGCGTGGTGAAGTGTATATGTCCAAAGCTTCATTTGCCGAACTCAATCAAAAGCAACAAGAAGCGGGTGATAAGGTGTTTGCCAACCCTCGCAATGCAGCGGCAGGCTCGCTTCGTCAATTGGATGCTTCGATAACAGCAAACCGAAAACTTTCCTTTTTTGCTTATGCCACGGGATTAGGTGGTGAAGCATATGCCACTAGCCAAAGTGAACTATTATCTAAGTTGTCTAAGCAAGGCTTTGCAACCCAAGAGACGGCGTTGTTAAAAGACGAGCAAGCCATGTTTCAACATTATCAGGTTTGGATGAAAAAGCGCCCAAGCCTTGATTATGAAATTGATGGTATGGTGTTTAAGGTGGATGATTTTAAACAACAGCAGTTGTTGGGTTCGGTAGCGCGTGCACCGCGTTGGGCGATTGCTTATAAATTCCCTGCTGAAGAAGTGGAAACAACAGTTGAAGCCATTACTTGGCAGGTCGGGCGCACAGGTGTGATTACGCCTGTTGCCAATATGAAACCTGCTTTGGTGGCAGGTGTGATGGTGTCTCGAGCAACCTTACATAATATCCAAGAGTTGGCGCGTAAAGATGTGCGCGAAGGTGATAGAGTCATTATTCGCAGGGCAGGGGATGTGATTCCCGAAGTGGTCAAAAGCTTATCTGTGGGTGAAGCCAATAGAAAACCGCCAACATCTGTGCCAAGCACATGCCCGGTGTGTGATGCAGCGGTAGAGCAAGAAGATGGGGAGGCTGCCATTCGTTGTACGGGTGGTTTGTCATGCTCGGCGCAACTGAAAGAGCGTATCAAACACTTTGTCTCCCGTGATGGTTTTGATATTGAGGGCTTTGGCAGCAAGTTAGCAGAAGCCTTGGTGGATAAAGGTTTTATTCAAACCATTGCTGATGTGTTCAATCTTGATTTTGAAAAGGTTGCTACATGGGAAGGTATGGGCGATAAAAAAATCACTAACCTTAAGCAAGCCGTTGAAAGCCGTAAAAAGATAACCTTATCAAGGTTTATCTATGCCTTGGGGATTCGTCATGTGGGGCAGGCGACAGCCACATCTCTAGCACAACATTTTAAAACATTGGATGCATTGCAAGCGGCAAGCGAAGAAGATTTGTTAGAAATCAATGATGTGGGGCAAGAAGTGGCAGCTTCATTGTTGCACTTTTTTGCAGAGCCGCACAATCAGCAGGTTTTACAGCAAATGTTTGTGTATGGTGTTGTCGTTTTAGATGATGAAACGCCAGAAGTGGACAATAATCACCCACTTGCAGGTAAAACCGTGGTCATTACAGGTTCATTTTCACAAATTAAACGCAATCAAGCAAAAATATTGTTGCAACAGTTGGGGGCGAAAGTGGCAAGCGCGGTTTCCAAGAATACAGATATACTGATTGCAGGTGAAAAAGCGGGCTCCAAGCTTAAAAAAGCGGAAGAGCTTGGTGTTACGGTTGTTGATGAGGCGCAGCTTCTTGATTGGTTGCCCGAAGTTTAAAAAAGTGGACAATAAAAAAGGCTTCCGAAGAAGCCTTTTAAAAATGAATAGGGTTTGAATTAAGCTTTGATGGCTTTGATTCTTGCATTGATGCGAGAAATACGGCGAGAAGCTTGTTTCTTGTGTAGGTTGTTTTTGCGACCTGCACGTGCAATCAATGACGTTGCAGTGCGCATTTCTGCATTTGCAGTATCTTGGTCGCCTGCTGCGATTGCAGCATGAACGCGTTTGATTGCAGAACGCATAGTAGATTTTTGAGCGCGGTTACGGTCGCGTTTAACGATGTCTTGACGAGCGCGTTTTAAAGCTGAAACATGATTAGCCAATTTGATATCTCCATAATATACAAGCTTTACGACACTAATTACAGGTTAAGCATTGTATGAATTGGTGCGCACTATATGTTGCAAAAGCCTAGTGTCAACCGTGAAAAGGAAGATTTAATGTCGCGTTAATAATTGCTGGACATGTGATTTTTAAAAGCTATAAATTCGCCCTATGAAAAACGTAATGATAGCCCCCTCAATATTATCGGCAGACTTTGCCAACTTAGAAAAAGAAATTAAAGCCATTGATGAAGGCGGATGTGACTGGGTTCACGTTGACGTGATGGACGGTACATTTGTGCCGCCAATTACCATTGGTGACAATATCGTGAATGCGATTCGCCCTCATACTAAAAAGGTGATGGATGTTCATTTGATGGTCGAGCACCCTGAAACACAAGTTGAAGCCTTTGCCAAAGCTGGCGCAGACATGATCACGATTCATCAAGAAGCGTGCGTGCATTTGGAGCGCACCTTGCAACTGATTCGTTCGTTGGGTTGCAAAGCTGGTGTTGCGCTTTGCCCATCAACACCTGTTTCTACGCTTCAAAATGTATTACATTGCACTGACCTTATTTTACTTATGAGTGTGAACCCAGGGTATGGTGGCCAGTCGTATATTCATGCTGTAACAGACAAGGTTAAAGAAGCGCGTGCGATGTTGGATGCAGCGGGTTCGGATGCGTTTCTTCATGTTGATGGTGGCGTAAGCCCGAAAACCATTGAAGAAGTCTCTGGTGCGGGCGCAGATTGTTTTGTTGCTGGGTCTGCCGTGTATAATACACCAGATTATGCAGCTGCAATTGCTGAGCTAAGAAGCTTGGCAGAAGGCGCGTAAAAGCTAAGAAAATACGCATATTATTATTTAATAAAGTAAGTAAAGGTTGTTGTTTATTAAGTAGTTAGATTGGCAAAGTGAATGAAAATTAACACCTTGTTTTGAATGTTTTAATTTAGGCTTGCGATTGGGTTTTTCATCCGTAAGGTTTCCATTCGCAAACGCTTTAATGTGGTTTTAATGATAGCAGTATCTTGAGGGGGGTGCTGACTGATAGGTTGAATATCAACGGTTTCAGTCAGTGTTTTCTATTTAGGATAGAAAGAGAGGAGTTTGAATATGTTGAGAAGTGTAAAAGCACCTTGGGCATCTAAGTTTAGTAAATTATTATTTGTGGTTGCCTTGGGTTTCGTTTTACCAACAGGCGCTTTTGCTGATGACGTTAGCAATGCACCGCAACCTTTTGAGTTTCCCCATGCAAGGCATGCAGGCAAATTTAAAATCAATTGTATGTACTGTCATAGTGGTGCGCGTCGCAGTAAAGTCGCTGGCATCCCTCCTGTTGCCAAATGTATCGGCTGCCACTCAAACCTTCCGTCTGTTCGTGAAACACCTCGCATTAAGAAGTTGTTTTCATATTGGGAAAAGAAAGAGCCTATTCCTTGGCTGAAAGTGCATGATTTGCCCGATTTTGTAGAATTCAACCACAAGCGCCATGTTCAACGTTTTATCTTTAAAGATGGTCGCTCCACACAGCAAACATGCGGCATGTGCCATGGTGATGTAAAAACTTTCTCTGTGGGTCAAAAAGTGAAGCCACTTACTATGGGTTGGTGCTTAAGCTGTCATCAACAGTTCCAAGGTGAATCCGATGTTGGTTTGCCAGCGCCTGCAAAACGTTGGATGATTCCTGCAGCAGCAACAGATAAACCTATTTTAGATGTTGAGTATCCTCAGCCTGCTGTATTTGATGCTGAACACCCCGTTACCATGAAAGCGTCTGATGTTAAGATTATGACTGAAAAACTGCCAAAATCTTTGAAAGAGAAGTTTGCCCGTGCGCCACATGATTGCTGGCAATGTCACAAGTAAGCTGTCTGGTATTTAAGGAGATTTGAGATGAGTCAAAAGAATGTAAAGAATGAGTTGAGCCGCCGGACGTTTTTGAAAGCAATGGGTCTGACCAGCGCGGGCAGTGCTTTGGCGCTTACAGGTTGCGGTGATACAGATATTATCAACCAAGTAGATTTGGAAGTTCGCAAAGAGAAAGTGTTGCCAGCAGTTGACCCGCTTGATTTTATCCGCCCCGGTCGTGAGGTTCACTATTCATCAACATGCCGCCAGTGTCCTGCCAATTGTAATATTCATGCAAAAACACGCGAAGGTCGCGTGATTAAGTTAGAGGGTAACCCAACATCGTCAACCAACTGGGGTAGAATGTGTGCCATGGGTCAAGCTGGCTTACAAGGGCATTATAACCCTGACCGTTTAACCAAACCTATGGTTCGTAAAGGTGGTAAACTGGTTGAGACTACATGGGCAGAAGCAGAAACATTACTTAAAAAACATTTGGGTAAAAAGAATGCTAAGCTCGCATGGCTAAGCGGTGCCACAAGTGGACACCAAGCCGTGATTACCAAAGCATATTTGGATGCAGCAGGTTCTCAAAACCATTTTGTGTTCGATACAGTTCCGCCATCAGTCGGGTTGGCAGCCAATGAAAAAATGTTTGGTCACGCTATTCCTAAGTATGACTTTGACAAAGCGAAATTGATTGTTTCTTTTGGCGCTGATTTCTTGGGCACATGGTTGTCGCCTGTTCAGTTTGGCGCGCAATATGGTCAATTTAGAAATGCACCGCGTGGGACCCTGGTTCAAATTGAGCCGAAGATGACGCTAACAGGTTCTAACGCTGACCGTTGGATTGCCATTAAGCCAGGCACTGAAGGTCATTTAGCGTTGGCGCTAGCCTCATTGATTGCCAAAGATTCAAACTTTAAAGGTAAGAAGATTGGCAATCTGGACGTTGATATTGAAGCAACATCTGCAGCAACAGGCGTATCTATTGAGCGTATGCACAAGCTTCGTGATATGTTGATTGCGCAAAGCCCAAGTTTAATTCTTTCGGGTAATAGCGCAGAAGGTTTTGCACATGGTTCACAAGCCGCAAATGCAATTCTTATGTTAAACATCATGTTGGGCAATGTTGGCGAAACGATTCTGCCACGTAGTAAACCTGCTTTTGAAGACTTGCAACCACAATTAGGTGGTTGGGCTGAAATGAAAGCGTTTATTGATGGTTTGGCTGACGGCAGCTTTGACACTGCTGTGGTATATGGTTCAAATCCGTTGTTCCAAGCGCCAGACTTTATGAAAGCTGACGAAGCATTTGCGAAAGCGAAAATGCGTATTGCATTCTCAATGTTCCCTGATGAAACCACTATGGCATGCGACTTGGTGCTTCCTGTACATTCCTACTTGGAAGAATGGAACACTTCAGTTCCAGCTTATGCCGCAGATGATGGGCATTTGAATATCCAACAACCTGTGATGAACCCCGTGTTTGGTGAAGGTTCAACTTATTCATACGGTGATATTATGTTGGGTCTTGTTAGTGAACTGGATGCAACCTTTAAAAATTGGGATTCATACGGTGCTTATATTCGAGATGCATTGGCAACCATGAAACCAACATTGGTTAATCCGCCTAAAGCTACTGTTGCTGGGCAAACCGATGAAGAAGGCTTTATGCAGGGTGTCTTGGCAGCAGGTTTTGTGCAAACCAAAGAAGCAAAAGCATCGCCAATTAATGCTAAGGCCAGTTCTGTAAGTTTGCCACAAGGCGAAGCCGAAGGTGGTAAATATGCTTATCATCTCGTGCCATCAGCACGCATGGGGTTGTATGATGGTCGTTTTGCGAATATTCCTTGGTTACAAGAGCTTCCCGACCAGCTCGCAGCAGTGGTTTGGGATTCGTGGGTGGAAATTCACCCGAAAACAGCTGAAAAACTTGGCTTAATTACAGGTGACAAAGTTAAAGTCACATCTGAAGCAGGTTCTTTGGAAGTGAGCGTGTTTGTATTCCCAGGCATTCATGAGGAAACCATTGCGATTCCTTTGGGTCAAGGTCATACAGAATTTGGTCGTTATGCTAAGGGTGTGGGTGTTAACCCTCACAAAATCTTAACACCAGTCTTTGATGAAGAAACAGGCGAACTTGCAACACATGCCACGAAAGTTTCGATTACGAAGATTGCGAATCGTGGTGATGTCGATACACGCAAACACGGTGATTTGGTTCTTGAAAGTATTCAAACATCGCAGAAAGGTCGTGAGATTGTGAAATCAGTCTCGGCAGATGATTTCGACCACAATGAAGGGGAGGGCTAAGTCATGAGTTTATCACGTATGTTGGACAACTGGTCGCGTTTAAACCAAAGAGACTATTATAAAGATGAACCTATCATGTGGGGCATGTCCATTGACCTTAACAAATGTACAGGCTGCGCATCTTGTGTAACAGCATGTTATGCAGAAAATAACATTCCTGCTGTGGGTAAGGAAAAATGTGCAACAGGTCATACCATGCATTGGTTGCGTATTGAGCGTTATTGGGATTTACCAGAAGGTGAAGCTGATTTGGCAGTAGAAGAAAGCGAATACCCAGAACGCGGCGCTCATTTTGCTCCGATGATGTGTCAGCAATGTAATCATGCGCCTTGTGAGCCTGTTTGCCCAGTGGCTGCAACGTATCATAACCCAGACGGACTAAACGCACAGGTGTATAACCGTTGCATCGGTTCACGTTATTGTGGTACCAACTGTCCGTTTAAAGTTCGTTATTTTAACTTCTTCGATTATTCAGAAGATATTCCACATCCTATGGAAATGTTACTTAACCCAGACCTTACAGTTCGCAGTAAGGGTGTGATGGAAAAATGCACATTCTGTGTGCAACGTTTGCGTAACGCGAAAGGTGACCAAGCCGATAAAGGTATTCGTGGTCATGTTGAAGATGGTGAGGTGCAGACAGCTTGTCAGCAATCGTGTCCAACCGAAGCTATTGTTTTTGGCAACTTAAAAGATAGTGAAAGTAAGGTGAGCAAGGCTTGGGAAGACCATAATGTCGAGTTAAACCGTCATGAGCAATTCCATGAAGAAGGTGAGCGTGGTTATCGTGTGTTTGAAGAGCTTAATGTTGAGCCTAGTGTGATGTATTTGGATCGCGTTCGCGATACCAACGCTTAATACTGCACAAGAATTTCAAAAGTTTTGAAGAGGGGAACACCAAATGAGTGATTTTAAAATGAAGGACATTGCTTGGGCAAAGATTAATGAAGACGTCCTTGCCAGCCTTGAATCGCCAAGGAAAGCATTTTGGATTGTATTGGCAGTTTGTTTTGCACTGGTTTTATGTGGTGCAGCGGCTGAAGTCTATCAATATAATGAAGGTCTTGGTGTGGCGTTAATGAATAACCCACATTATTGGCAAACATATATTTCTAACTTTGTATTTTGGATTGGTATGAGTCACTCGGGTACGTTGCTTTCCGCAATTTTGTTGTTAACGCAAGCGGACTGGCGCAAACCGATTTACCGTTTTGCTGAAGCCATGACGTTCTTTTCTATCGCCACAGCAGCAATTTTTCCAGTGATTCACATTGGTCGTGTGTGGGATATGTATTGGGTTCTTCCATACCCTAATCAACATGCAATTTGGCCAAACTTCCGTTCACCATTGCTTTGGGATGCATTTGCGATTACCACTTATGCAACATCATCTGCACTGTTCTTATACATTGGCATGATTCCAGATTTGGCAATTTGTCGTGATAAAGCGAAAGGCTGGCGTAAAAAGTTATACACAGCGATGTCATTAGGTTGGATGGGTAGAGCAACTGAATGGATTGCCTTTCAAAAGACTTATGTATTAATGGCTTGTTTCTTGGTTCCTTTGGCCGTATCGGTTCACTCTATTGTGGCATCTGATTTTGCCATGTCGATGATGCCGGGTTGGCACGTGACTTCATTCCCTCCATATTTCGTGGCTGGTGCATTGTATTCAGGTTGTGCTGCGATTATTACACTGTTTGTATTGCTTCGTTACTTGTTCAAATTTGAAGCATATATGACACCTGAAATCATGGATAAAACTGCACGTCTAACTTTTGCCATTGCTATGGCTTGGAATTTCTTGAACCTTTCCGAGTACGCATCAATTTGGTACTCGCATGATATGTTTGAGCATGAAATGTTGATCGATAAATTTACTGGTCCGTACGCAGGAATTGTTTGGACTATGTTATTCTGTGCAACGATTGTTCCGTTTGCTATGGCATGGAAAAAAGTGCGTGTGAATATGTGGGCTATGTTTGTGATTTCATTGTTGATTCAGTTAGGTATGTGGCTAGAGCGCTTCCAAATTGTAAGCCCTCCATTGGCATCTAACCATGAGCCTTGGACACAGGCTGTTGTTTGGCCTGGTTTGGTACAAATGACTATTACCGCAGCAAGTTTTGGTTGGTTTACGATGTTATTCCTTATCTTCTGTAAAGTGTTCCCATCTGTGTCTATGTATGAAGTGAAAGAGATGGTTTATCACCGTAACAAACACGGTAAGAAAAAGCTTCAAGATATGGAAAAAATTAAAGATGATATGATTAAAACTGAGGAGGGCTTGTCATGAGAAGGATAAGAAAGAAACATTTCCTTTTTGCAACCTACGATGACTTTGAAAAAGCCAAAGATGTTGTTGGACAACTTAATGCCCTTGATGAAAAAGAAGACATCATAGACAACATTGAATTGTATTCGCCAATTGAACACCCTGAAGTGAATGCAATGTTGGGTGAGTTTCATCAACCCATTCAACGCTTTTCATTTTTTGGTGGTATTACGGGCACAGTTCTAGGCTTCCTGTTTGCCGCTGCGGTTGGACAATCCATGTTTACGGTGCAACCCCAAGGTGGTAAATCAGTGATTACCATTCCGCCTGATATCGTGATTGCATATGAAATGACAATTCTGCTTGGCGTGTTAAGCACAATTGCTGCATTCTTAATTTATTCTGGTCTGCCAAGACGTGTAAAATCATATTATGATCATTCAGTGGGTGTTGACCAAATCGGTGTTGAAGTTGAAACACACCCTGATAATAATGAAAAAATTCGCGCAACACTTGAAGGTTGTGGCGCTGTGGAAGTACGGGAGCTGACATCATGAAGAAGGTATTGTTAGTTTTATGCATGTTATCTGTGCCTGCAACTGCACTAGCATGGCCTTGGTCTAGGGATTTGATGAATCAACCCTCGATTAAACCACAAGAGGGTGAGTTGCTTAATCCTCCAGAGCATACTGTTCCTGTGAGCGGCCTATGGACAAAGATGGCAGATAGGGATGCAACTGAAGAGCTTAAAAACCCTGTTAAGGCAGATAAACATTCAATTATGCGCGGGCAAGCTTTGTTTAACGTCTTTTGTGCGACATGCCACGGTGGCACCGGTACAGGTAAAGGTCCAGTGGGTAAAATATTTGAAGCTGAGCCAGCTGATTTAACATCGGAATATGTTAAAGATGAACTCACGGATGGTTGGATTTGGGGAACCATTACATTTGGTAGTTATATTATGCCTAGATATGGTTATGACATGGATCCCATGGAACGTTGGGATGTCGTCAACTACATCCGCGAAGTTATTCAAAAACCAATGACGGCGAAAACAAAAGAAGAACGCAAGTCTCAACTTATGTCTGAGACGGGCAATGCGGGAGGGCACTAAGCCATGGAAATGACATTAGCAAACTGGGCAGTGTTGATGGACAACTTCTTGTTCACCCTCTACATCCCACTAACTGCGGTATTT
>CAMZLG010000054.1 GCA_947311495.1 uncultured Zetaproteobacteria bacterium | reverse complement strand
TGTCCGTGATGTGAGTGAAGTGTTGTTGCAGGCGGATGCGAATATTGAAGATTCATCCATGGCGGTGTTGCGTGGGCGATTCACCATGATGCTGATTGTGGAATTGGCAGCAGGTGGTGATGTTACAGCTCTAAAAGCTTCGCTCGCAGCATTAGAGCAGCGCACAGGTTTAAGCGTGCAATCACAAGTGTTGGGCGATGATGAAGCAAGCTTGATTCCGCAAGAACCCGACTGTGTGATTACAGTCAGTGGTGCAGACCAACCGGGCATTGTGTTTGCAGTGACCGATGCACTGGCGGATATGAACGTGTCCATTGCCGATGTATCTACGCGTGAGCGCGGCGGGGTGTATATGATGGCGTTGGAAGTGGTGGCGGGTGAACATCAGCAAGATTTATCCGATAAACTTCAAGCGGTTGCTGATAAGCTTGGTGTATCCATTGAGGTGCATTCGCTTGATGACGGGGTGATGTAAACTTTACCCATGTATGAACTGCTTACTTTGCCTGATGAACGCTTGCGGCAAGTCTCTCAACCTATAACCACATTTGATGCCAAGCTTCACGCATTCGCAGCAGACTTGGAAGCGGCGATGTTGGCGGGTGCGGGTGGTGTGGGTATTGCAGCGCCGCAGTTGGGGGTGTTGCAGCGTTTGATTATTGTAGATTGCTCATTGGGTTTACATAAAAACAAGAATCATGGACGCTTAATCATGGTCAATCCTGAAATCATTGAACACGATGGCGAAGTCTTGGGGCGTGAAGGTTGTTTATCTGTGCCTGAATGGGTGGGCACTGTGCCACGGGCGCGGCGGATTACAGTGCGCTACCAGGGTTTAAATGGGCAAGCGCATGAGCTATCCACCAAAGCGTTTGAAGCGCGGGTGATTCAACATGAAACCGACCACTTGGATGGCATTCTTTTTATCGACAAGGTGGTCTCGACCAAAGATTTAATTCGCAGGATGGAACAATGACTGTCGTATTTCATCATGTGGCCATCATTGTCTCAGACTTGGGCAAAGCCAAGCTCGTTTATGGCGATACTCTGGGGCTGGAGCAAGATGTGCGCCCTGATTTGAACTTTGATGGTTTGTTTTACAGTTTGGGGGGTGGGCAGCAGTTGCATATTATGCTTTTGGATAACCCTGATGCACAAAGCATTACACCTAAACATGGCGGACGTTATCGGCACTTTGCCTTGGCTGTTTCAGACTTGAACACCATTAAAATCAAACTGGATGATGCCAGTATTCCTTGCACCATGAGCAAATCAGGCAGGGCTGCCCTTTTCTTTTATGATTTTGATGGCAATGCCATTGAATTGATTCAACAAAGCTAATCCAATAAGCATAAAATAAAAAAGCCACCCTTTGCAGAGTGGCTTATCAATGATGGTGGCTCGACCTGGAATCGAACCAGGGACACAGGGATTTTCAATCCCTTGCTCTACCGACTGAGCTATCGAGCCAATCAAAACAAGGCAATAAACATGCCTCAGTTTTTCAGCGTTGCGATTTCTAGTGTGAACACACTAATCTTGCAAGCTTTTCCTTGCGTTCGTCTTTATGGAACAAGATTGATGTGTACGGCATTCACATCATGGGTGCTGTGATGTTTTGCTTGGGGGAGCACGGCATAAATTCTTGAGCGATGAATACCACGCCTTTGCAAGAAAGATTGAATTGCAGATTGGGTGGCTAAAATCTGTTGGCGCAGCACTGGTGTAAGTGTTGCTGTGCCAATATCTGGAATGAGTTCAACGTTTGCTTTTTTGTGGCGTTTGATGGTTTTAATCATTTTACGCAGGCGAGTGCGCTCATTTAAGGATAAACGTATATCTTGTTGAATGCGTAAGCTTCCTAAACGTTGAGGCGTTTTTTCAATCTTATTATCACTGTGTTGAAACTGCTCTAGCGATGTTTTGGCGGCATCCACCAATGCCTGCGCAGCCAAGGTATCCCAATCATATTCACCAGAAAAGGGTGCGAGCAAATCAATATGTTCAGATGGTTGAAGGGTTTCAATGCCAAGCATTTGGCTTAAAGCATTGGACGGTTGTTCATAGCCTAACAATTGTAATTTGTGTATTGTTAAATGCACATTGCCTTGTACATGCTGCTGCTCTTTTTCAGCCTGAATAGACAAGCTTATATGCCCACGACCAACTTGTGGAAGGGCTGAAATGCGTAGCCAGTCTTCAAGAAAAAACATATTGGTATGAGATATGTTCATATCCAATGTTTTCCACGTCATCATATTATCAGGTTGTTGAAACAGTTGTGCCTTGAGCGTGAGTGGGGCAAGCCCTGCTTTAGCATGAAGGGTAAGCGTTGCAGGTTTGTCGTTTTGCCAACTGTTAATATGCAGGTTTGCCGCACTTAACCAAACACTATCTTGATTACCAATCAGTACTTTACCATTCTTAAAATCAATCTTATCCAAGCCCCACGGTATTTTAGCCCATGCTTCAAGATGGGATGATGATGACCATGCTTGACGTGGGGTGAGCGGGAATTGCATTTGCCAATCATTGGCTTGAATGGATGCGTGTTGAACACCATGCATGTTTGCCGATGGAATCAATAACTTAAGAACCTTTGCTGAAAAACTTTGATTCTTTGACGCGAAGGTTAAGTTAGACACATAGACTTTGCCTGATGTTTGCCATTGTTGATTGGGGTTAATATGAAGTGCCAATTGGGTTTGCCCTTGCACGGTATAGGATTGATTTCGAATGGGTGTTGGCAAAAGGTTGCGCAGTTGAAGCAATGGGACATGAGATGCGGATAAATAAATAGAGCCATCTTTTTGGCTTAGCAGCCGCCAAAACTGGTTGTCATCAACCTGTTGTGAAATATCAAGTTTCAGTTTGTTTTGTCGTATGGATGCCACGCCATTCATGGCAGGAAGCTCAATGGTTTCATCATCCGCACCGTAGGATATATAGAGAGATTGGATGTTTATGCTTGGAATGTTCCATGTCCATGCCGATGCCAATAAAGGTTGGGTAGGCATAAGTGCGATATTGGTATCTTCAATATCCAACCGTTGCATGGACACATGTTTGTTTTGCGTGTTTAACCTCAAATCATAGCTGGTCATGCTTTGTATAAAGGTATCATGCGTGGGTAATGATGTTTCTTCCCATACAACTTTGTCACTCTGGATAAGCCATGCATGGGGTAAACCAGAGATATGTATATCACCGGTCACCAAACTGTCGATGTTTTGTGTTTGCCAATGCCATGATTGCATCAGAATATCACCCTGCCAATGTTGCTTGTGCTGTTTGAGTTTGGCGGTGAAACTCGCATCGTAGTCGGTATCAGTGCGCTGAATGTTTAATAGTAAATTTTGTGTTTCCCATGCACCCGACCAAAGTATCTCAGAATTTATCGTGGATGATTGGGTGATGATTTTCCCTGTTTGCTGTGCAATAGCTGATGGCACAAAGCTTTCGAGCAACCAAATCTCATCAGGATTGTCCTCTTGGGTTCTTAGCTTACCTTGCCCATAAATTTCACGGTTTTCAGGTGAGCCAAATATATTGATGTTCTGAATACTGACGAAAAAGAACGGGTTTTGTTTATCATTGATACGCCCATTTTCTAGTGTGATGACTTTGGCATAACGAAAAATCGTTTGTAAGGATTGGGGCAGTTGTAAGGATATATCTTGCCAGTGCGCTAGCCCTTTGTGGTTAAATACCATGTTTTGGATGTGAATATGCTGTAATTTAGGTTTGCTTGTGGTGATGGATGCAGGGTTGCCTTTGATGAGCAATGATTGAATATACAGAGGTGAGCCTTGTACATCTGCTCGAATATCATCAATGGTTAATGTGCCGCGCAGCAAACGAAACTGAACATGCCCTGCGCTTGCATGCATATTGCTAAGCCATGCGCGTACTTGCACAATGGCTGCATCATGTGCCGCGGCTTGAATAGAGAAGTGCCATGCCAGCAGCATCAATGTGAGCACGGCAGATGCCGCAAGATACATGCGCCCATTCGCTGACCCTTTGGCTAGCGGAGCATGGTAAACGGTGTTTTCGGTTACGATATAGGTTTTCCTTGCAGTTGCGCAATCACAGATTGATCTTCCAAAGTGGAAATATCAGATGTGATGTCGCGCCCTGCGGCAATGTCTCGAAGAAGTCTGCGCATAATTTTACCCGAACGTGTTTTGGGTAGGTTGTCCGTGAAGCGAATCACATCAGGTTTAGCAATTGCGCCAATTTCTTTGCTAACATGGGCGCGAAGTTCTTGCTCTAATGCTTCAGAGGCTTCTGTTTTTAAAATCACAAACGCAAAAATACCTTCGCCTTTAATGTCATCAGGGCGACCCACCACCGCAGCCTCTGCTACGGCATCATGCGATACCAATGCTGATTCAATTTCCATGGTACCTAATCGGTGCCCAGACACATTGAGTACATCATCAATACGACCCATAATCCAATAGTAGCCATCATTATCTTTGCGCGCGCTATCACCCGCAAGGTAATAGTTTTTATCAGAAAATTCCTGCCAGTAGGTTTCAACAAAACGTTCATCATCGCCCCAAATGCCACGCAACATCGAAGGCCAAGGTTTGGTCATCACCAATAAACCACCACCTTCAGCAACGGGCGCACCACTTTCATCGACAATGTCAGCAAATACACCGGGCAAAGGCAGGGTGGCAGAACCGGGTTTAGTGGGCACGGCAAAGGGCATGGGGGCAAGCATGTGCCCACCTGTTTCGGTTTGCCACCATGTATCGACAATAGGGCAGCGGGAGCCGCCAATCACTTCATGATACCACATCCACGCTTCAGGGTTGATGGGCTCACCCACAGTGCCCAACACACGAAGGCTGCTTAAATCATAAGCATTGGGGAATGCATCCCCTGCTTTGTTTAGTGCGCGAATGGCGGTAGGTGCGGTATAAAAAATTGAAACTTTATGGTCTTGGCAAATTTTCCAAAAGCGCCCTGCATCGGGAAACATGGGTGTGCCTTCATACATCACGGTTGTGCCACCATTGGATAATGGACCATACACAGAGTATGAATGCCCTGTAATCCAGCCTACATCAGCCGTACACCAAAATACATCCGATTCAGGCTTAAAATCAAAGCTGTACTGCATGGTTAAATGCGCCCAAAGCAAATAACCACCTGTGCTGTGCACAATGCCTTTGGGTTTACCCGTGGAGCCTGAAGTATAAAGGATAAAGAGGGGGTGTTCAGCTTCAATGATGGCAGGTACGCATTCATCACTTTGCCCATCGCATACATCATGCCACCACACATCTTTATCTTGCCATGCGATGTCATTATCACCGCGTTTGACCACCAACACATGTTCCAAGCTTGGGCAGCCTTGTTTTGTGGCTTCATCCACGCTGTCTTTGAGGTTAAACACTTTGCCACGGCGGTAACCACCATCGGCAGTAATCACCAACTTCGCTTCTGCATCTTCAATTCTATCGCGCAAAGCTTGCGCTGAGAATCCACCAAACACCACGGAATGGGTTGCGCCAATGCGGGTGCAAGCCAGCATAGCCACGGCTGCTTCAGGAATCATCGGCATGTAAATAACAACTCTATCACCTTTGTTAATGCCCAACGATTTCAAACCATTGGCAGCTTTGCAGACTTCAGCCAAGAGTTCAGCATAAGAAATATGGCGCACCTCACCCGGTTCACCTTCCCAGATAATAGCAGTGCGTTCGCCCAGCCCGTTTGCCACATGCCTATCCAAGCAGTTTTCAGATACATTGATATTACCATCTTCAAACCACTTGTAGAAGGGTGGGTTATCGCTGTTTAAGGTGGTGGTGAATGGTTTTTGCCATGTGAGTTCGGTATTGGCTAAGTCTGCCCATGTGCCTTCAAAATCTTGTTCAAACTTGTCGCATAATGCTTGCCTGTCTGCCAAAGATGAAAATTTGCTATCAGACTGGGGCGGCTGAAATACACGGACTTCTTCTAAAGTGGTTTCGATATGCTTGCTCATGATTCCTCCTCAATATATTGGCGTGGTACACGCGCAGGTATGCTGGTCAACAATTCATAGGTGATGGTATGGCATTGTGCAGCCACATGGTTGGCTGTCGGTAGGTTAGCCTCAAAACCAAAAACATGGACAGTATCGCCTTGGTTCACATGCAAAGGGTCTATGCTCACCATGCAATAATCCATACAAATACGCCCGATAATAGGTAGTGCGCCTGAAGCATGATGCAACTGCCCTTGATTGGATAAGATGCGAGGCAAGCCATCGGCATAACCCAGACTGACAATGCCAATCCAAGTGTCACGAGAAGCGACCCACGTTGCACCATAGGATACACTTTCACCTGTTTTGACCAAGCGAGTTTGTAGAATACTGCCGCTGAGTTGCATCACAGGTTTCAAACCTAAAGGTTGGCTTGGTATTGGCTCAATGCCGTATAAACCAATGCCCGGACGCACCACATCGGTATCAATATCCGACATCAATGCCACCAAACCTGCGCTATTCATCAAACTGTATGCGGGTGCATGATGTTGCTCTTGAATAGACTTAAACGCTTGAATTTGCTGTTGATTGAGTGGGTGTTCAGGGGTATCGGCGCAGGCAAGGTGAGACATGATACCTGCAAGCTGGATGTGATGGTGTTGCATGGTGTCCAGCAAATATGCCACATCATCGGCACCGATACGGTTCATGCCCGTATCCACTTTTAGCCATGCTTGCCCATGAAAATCGCTGCTGGCGAGGTATTGAATGTGTTGGATATGGCTAACTACGGGCGTGAGATGGTTAACTACGCAGCTTTGCGCATCATCAGCATCAAAAATACCAGAGAGCAATATAATATCTGCATCATGCGGTAAATGTTGCCGAAGTATTGTTCCTTCTGCGGCATCGGTGACGGCAAACTGTCTGCACCCAGCGCGGAATAAAGTTTGCGAGACTTGAATCATGCCATGCCCATAAGCATTGGCTTTGACCACAGCCATGATACTGCTTTCACCAGCCTGCTTGTGTAGCAGATGGTAGTTCCATAGTAAATGTTCAAGGTTGAAGGTTAAGCTCACAGGTCGCATGGCGTTAGTCTTGCGCGATAAAGCGCATTGGTCAAAGTGAGGTTAATGGCAATACTTGACTATATCAGTCGGGTATAGCAAAATTCGCTTATAAATATACATGTTTTATGTGTCTGGAGGACAATATGCAGCTGACAAGTAAAGGTCGTTACGCCGTATCTGCGATGGTTGATTTAGCCAACCATCAGAATACAGGCCCTATTACACTTGCCTCAATTTCTGAGCGCCAGTTTATTTCATTGTCTTATTTGGAGCAGCTTTTCCGCAAGCTTAGAGAAGCTGATTTGGTTGAATCTGTGCGTGGTCCTGGCGGCGGTTATATGCTAGCAAAAACACCCAAAGACATCACTATTTCACATATTATGCATGCGGTAAATGAAGAAATTCAAACCACATTATGCAAAAGCGATGAAGTGGGATGCCATCGGGGTAGTCGCTGTGAGACCCACAACTTATGGACAGCACTTGGCTTCCACATCAAGTTTTTCCTTGAAACCGTGACCATTCAGGACGTGTGTGATGACAAAAATTATGTTGATACTTTAAAGGCAGTCGAAAAATCATTGATGCAGCAGTAGGCTGTGCGGCATGAAACAATTTTATCTTGATTATAACGCTACCTGCCCGCAATTGCCGCAGGTGAGCATTGCTATGCAATCCGTGGTGGATGATGCGTTCGGCAACCCTTCTAGTCTGCACTGGGCTGGAAGAAATGCGCGGCGCAAGCTTGATGATGCCCGCGAAACACTGGCTGAATATTTTAAAGTTGAATCAGGCAGCGTGGTGTTTACTTCAGGTGGCACAGAGTCCAACAATATGGTGATTCAGGGCATCATGGCGCAATCGGATAGCGGGCATATTGTGTTATCAGCGATTGAGCACCCTGCTATTTTTCAGGCGGTTGAGCAGTGGTGCAGCCGCTATTCAGGTTGGACATTCACCATGGTGAAGCCTGATAAAGATGGATGTGTTCAAGCTGAAGCCATGATGGATGCTTGCCAAGCGAATACTAAACTTGTGTGTTTGATGTGGGCAAACAATGAGACAGGTGTGGTGCAGCCTGTATTTGAAGTGAGTGAAGCATGTAAAGCTAAGGGTATTCCATTTTTAGTAGATGGGGTACAAACCTTAGGCAAGTTTGAAACCAAGCTTAAAGATTTGGATGCTGATTTTGTGAGCTTTTCCGCACACAAGATTGGCGGACCGCGTGGTGTTGGTGCGCTTATCATGAAACGTGGTGCTAGACTTGAATCTTTGATGATTGGTGGCGGGCAAGAACGTGGGCGCAGGTCGGGGACAGAAAATGTAGCAGGTGCAGTGGGTTTTGCGGCAGCGCTTGGTCAATTGAATTACGCAAGTGTATCGGATGTGCGTGATAGTTTTGAAGTGAAACTCAAAGATGCTATCCCAAGCACAGTGTTTTTTGGAAAAAATAAAAAGCGTACACCCAACACATCCATGTTTTGTATCCCAGGTTTGGAAGGTGAGACATTGCTCATGCAAATGGATTTGATGGGGTTTGCCGTGGCATCAGGTTCGGCATGTTCATCGGGAAAACGCGAACCATCACATGTTTTGTTAGCCATGGGTGCGCCTGATTTTCAAGCGCGTAGCAGCTTAAGAATTAGCTTTGGTGTGGATGCCGAAGAGCCAGTTTGTGAAGCACTGGTTTCAGCATTGCTTAAAGTGAAAGCGCGGCTAAAAAGCATGAGTGGGCGAGGATAATTTATATTTACCTTGACCTTGCTTGACGCTTGAACCAGTCTGCCGGCGTTCGTGTTAGTATTTTTAGTGAGTTTGCACCAGTTCTAAAGCTAGGCCAATTCAAAAAGAAACAACGAAAGTAGATATTAAAAAAAGAAAGAGGATTGACACATGTCTAATCAAGTTGAAGGAACCGTTAAATGGTTCAATGATGAAAAAGGCTTCGGTTTTATCGAGCAAGAAGGCGGAGATGACGTATTCGTACATCACACTGCAATTAATTCTGAAGGATTCCGTTCATTGGAAGAAGGCCAAAAAGTAACTATGGAAGTAGTTCAAGGTCAAAAAGGTCCACAAGCGGAAAACGTAGTTCCTCAGTAATCACTGAAAACTTTAGTTTGAAAAGAGGCGTAACAGCAATGTTGCGCCTCTTTTTTTGTTACAAAAGAAGCTGTTTATCATGGATGGTTTGCATGAGTGTATCTTGCTCTAACTTGACACCTTGTAGAACAGCTTGGTATAATCTTGGGTTTGTTGCCATAATCTTCTGAAAAAAGTCCAGTGGGAATTGGATTAATGTGGTGTTATCCATACTCACGATGTCGGCTTGGTATTGTTGTTCCATATGTGGTATCGCCGCACTACAACCCAGCAGTGCACCTTTTTTAAGGCTGTTAAGAATCAAACTTGTGCCATCACCAAGCTCTCCAACAAGCCTCACATAACCTTGCACGATTAAATCAATGGTTTGAATCTCTTGCCCACATGGGTAAATGCGTTCCAGTGCATTAAAATGTTTAAACTTGCCCTGTTTGGCTAATAAGCTTAATACATCTTTGGGAAGCTTTTTGATAGAAGCATTTTTTCTCAGGTCCATTTGTATTTTTCGTGTCGAGGCGGATTTTTTGAGCGCTTCTTCAATGCTTGGGTTCTCCATAAACAATTTGAGTGCAGCATTGCTAGGGATAGCGAGAAGTGTTGATTTTTTGCATGCAATGACATCTGCAGTGCGTGGTTTGTTTTCCAAAAATGCAAGTTCACCAACCACTTCACCAACTTGCATTACATGTTCAAAGTGTTTCTTCTCCGCTTCATCACGGCTCCATACAGCCAACTCGCCGCTGATGAGAATAAACATTTGCGTTTCTTGTGCACCGTAATGAATAAGATAGTCACCTTCTTCAAGTTCTAAACGCCGATGTTTTCGGAAAGCTTTTTCAAGAAAAGAGCTTGATGCCAAATGCAGGAATGGTGTGGAATAGAGCTGATTACAAAGTAACTCCTTATTAATGTGATTGCGAATATCACCAGCCTTTTCTGCTTCTTCGTTCAAACCTCGGTTGATGAGCATGTTTTGTAGCTGCAACAGGGTCAATTCAGCTTCATCCAAGCGTTCTAGAAGCATCAATACTTCGACTTGTTTTTGTAAGTATTTATACGCCAAAGGATAAGCGGCTGACAACTGTTGAGACATCGCCAAGCGATGTTGCAGCGCTTCTGTGGTTTCACTCGATTGTTTCACCATGCTTAAAGTTTACTGATGGCGCGCGCAATATGCTGTTGTTGTTCTTCTGCGTGTTGCATAAGCCTTTCCATCAACGGCGGGAAAGCAGCGCTGATATTCATCAACTGTTCAAGTGGTAAATATAATGTATTAACCTTATCAGCAGCGATGAGTTCATGGGTTTGTTGTATGTTCTTTTTAAGTAATAGGTTACCTACCAGTGATTGGGCTTTTAAGGGTGGAAGTGCGAAGCGTTTACCTATTTTGTTTGTTGCTATGTAGGATGCTTTCCCTGATAAAATCATGTAAAGTCCATTGGTATGTTCATCCAATGAAAGAATCATGTTCTTTTCAAGGAATACTTTTGTCGATGTATAGCGTGCTAAATATTTACAAAGTTTGAGGGGTAATGTCTTAAAAATAGGATGCAATGCAATGCGTTGCACCACGGTTCTAAAACGGGCACGTTGGTTTAATATATTATGTAAATGTTCATTGTTCTCAAGCATTTTTAGAATTTTCTTTCTTGGAACTTTGACAATGACTGCCGACTCAGAGCTAACGAAAGCATCAAAGCCATAATTATTGGGGGTTAAAAAGGTGTTTTCCGCAAGAATATCATACACACCCACATTTTCTAAAAGTACGCGGTTGTTATTTTTATCAAGTGCATAGATGTCCACATTTCCTTTCAATACAAGAATAAGCGAATCACTTGGGTTGTTTGCCTGACAAACAGACTGTCCTTCTTTAAGCTTCTTTTGGTGCATGCGCAACCAAACCTTGCCCAGAAGTTCATAGATGATTTTACCTGCAATACTATGTTTATCCTGTGCATCAAAAACTTCTTCCAAAGAAATACGCCCAATTTGTGGATATTTGCGCGCAAAAGCTTTTGCTTCTTTTTCAGAACGTGTGGCAATGACATCATGTAAATGTTGTAGCGTTATGGTTGCTGTGGCGCTGCGCCCCAAAGCTTGCAACATATCGGCATAGCGTTGCAGGTAGTCTTCATTATCAGGGTAAACTTCAACCAAACCTGCATATGTTTCCAAGGCTTGTTCAAGTTTTTTTCGGGTGACTTTTTTTGTCATGAGCAGGTTTACACCTCAGCCAAATCTTTTAGCCCTTCTTCATACATGCATTTTTGAATCATTAAATTGGGTTGCTTTTTAAGGTCAACTTTACGTTCAGTGATGGCATGTCCATATTTATCCATGTTGATGTAAACAACGGGGCGTAAAGGAAATTTATTATGAATATTAATGACTTGCCCTACTTCGCCTGTGTTAAGTTGGACAAAAGTCCCCACGGGATAAAGTGAAATAGATTCAATCAATGCTTTAAGCATTTCAGGGTCAAATTCTTTTTTATGATGTTTGACAATGTCTCGAATAGCATCGTGGGGTAATAAACGTTGGCGGTAAGGGCGAAGGTGAATAAGCGCTTCAAACATAGATAACAAGCTCAGCAAACGCGCTATCCATGAAATATCATGCCCAGTAAGCCCTTGTGGCCCACTACCATCATACCGTTCACTGCTTTGGGTGATGGTTGCGTGTAGTTGCTCATGTTGGATATGATGGGCATCAAGGAATGATAATGCTGATTGTGATGCTTGTTTAATTTTCATCATTTCATCATCTGTCAGTGCTTCCGATTTCTGACGAAGCTCTACGGGTACCATTGCCATACCTAGGTGTTGAAGCATGGCTGCAATGGTATGAGGCAATAGCTCTTGAAGCTGTAAGTTGAGCTGCATACCAACCTTCATGGTGTATAACATCATCAAGATTGCTTTTTGCACCAAGTCCGCATGATGATGAGCATCCAAGCTGGATTGGAGGCGTTTATTGATTCCCAACTCCAAAACATCAATGACTTTGGGTGATGTATGGATTTGGTCAAATAAGGTGTTTAAATGTTCTTCCAAAATATCAATATTAAAGTGTTCATTATTTTGAACAGAAGTAAAGATAGACGCAAGGGATTGCTCCACATGCCCTAACCATGCAGCTAAATCTAAACCATAGTTGTCTGTCTTGGGCGGTGTAAACGTTGTCACGGCTGGTTTATCGTCCACTTGCTCTTGGCTAGCTTCTTCTATCAACATATCGTCATGGGAAGTTTCATTTTCGTGATCTTCTAATAAAGCCTCCATGTTTTCTAATGTTGTTTCATCCTTATCCTTTTGTTCGCGGTATGGGTTATGCGTAGAAGCTAAATCTTTAGCATTCTTCTTGTTTTTTTTCTTTTTTTCTTTTTTGTCAGGCTTTTGTTGATGGTCACGGAGTAGGTCAATATATTTTGTCATGAGATGGGGTACCTCTGCATGGTGGATTTTACCAGTTTTTGGTTAATAATAGTTGCGTCTGTGCGCATACCCACCAGCAAACATCTGTCCATCAGATGATTGATAAGGCGTGGTATGCCTTGCGTGTTTTGATAAATTTCGGTTACAGCTTGTTTGGTGAGTATGGGTTGTTTACACCCTGCTTTTTGTAAACGATGCAACAAATAGTGCATGGTGTGTTGTATATTGAGTTTACCAATATGCACATTGAGTGCGATGCGCTGTTGTAGCTGCGGTATGTCAGCGATTTGTTGCTGCAATTCAGGTTGACCAACCAATAATAAAGTGATTAAAAAGCGGTCGCCCAACTGGAAATTCAGTAGCATCCTCAATTCTTCTAGTGTGGCTGTATCAGGGATACTTTGTGCCTCATCAATACAAATCAAGGTGTCTCTGTCGTGGGCAGCATTGTTGGTCAAATGCTCTTGAAAAGCCTGCAACAAAGCATTTTTATCCTGGCGTACTTTTTTTGTTTTTAGTCCCAGTTGTTGGGTAATTTCAAACAACATTTCAATAGCTGAAAGGCTAGAGAAGTTAATTAATGCAATATCAAAACGCTCTTGGGGAAGGTCGAGCAAGACGCGCTGAATGGTGGTGGTTTTCCCGCAGCCAATATTGCCTGTTAATACCACAGCACCACGTCTGCGAATGATGGCATCGTATAAGTCTTCACATAACAACCGATGATCATCGGTTTCATAATAAAAATGAGAGGATGGGATATTATCAAAGGGGAAATCGTCCAAATTCCAATGTTCCAAATACATAAAATCCCCTTTAAAATTATGAAGCTAGCTACACAGTCAAGCAAATAGATTGCCACCTTTCAAGCTTTTTGCATATATTGCCGCATATTTCCACACATAATGAGGTAAAATTGAATGCTGGTGATAGATTTTTTAAGGCATGGTGCGCTTGAAGGTGGCATCAAATACCGAGGCTGTTTGGACGAATCTTTGACGGCTTCGGGTAGACAAAACATGGATAAAGTTTGGCAATGCGTTCAGCAAAACACTACGAAAATCATTGCTTCCCCATTATCGCGTTGTGCTGTTCCTGCGCTGGCGTGGTCAAAAGAAAAAGGTATGCCTTGCGTGTTGGATGAAAGAGTTCAAGAGCTGAGTTATGGCGATTGGGAAGGCTTAACGGCGGCGGAAATCAGGCGGAATCATCCAGATCAGCTTGAAGCGTGGCGAGCAGACCCCACCCACCTCACACCACCCAATGGGGAACCTATGCAGCAGTTTGCAGCACGCGTGAGTAGCTTTTGGCAAGAGCTTGTGTTGCAGCAAGATGGGCATGTTTTGCTTGTTGCCCATTCGGGTTCGATTCGATTGCTTTTGGCGTATGCGTTAAATGCACCCATTCAAACCACGCGCCACCTTGCTATGCCTTATGCCTGTTGGAGTAGGGTTGAAATCAACAATGGGCAGGCACAACTTGTCTTTCATGCAAAAAATTAAGTGGGTTGTTTCATCCATTTATAGCGAAGTTCAAGTTGTTTTTGATTGCGAATACATTGTAAACCCGTTTGTTCAGATTCACTGATGACGATAGGTGCTTTGAGGTTGGCAGTGACCCATGTTTTATCGCCAAAAGGATTGAGCACCACAAACCAACGAAGCTCCTGAGGGTTTGCCAAGTGCAAACATTCCAACTGTTCCTTGGAAAGTTGTGGGGGTTGACCTAAGCGGGACTCATCCCAAGGCGCAAGGATAAAGGATGCCTCTGCTTGGTCGATGGATTGCAAGCACAACAACTCACCTTTTCCTTCATAAATAAATGCAAAACGAGTGGCTTTTGAAAACCCTGCGACACCGCGCGGGAATATAAATTCGCGGGTATGGTTGATAGATACTGCTTCTTTTATTGGGGTTGCTAACATATTACTCACCTTGTTTTAACCAAGCTAACGTATCACCAGCGACTGCAGATTGGTTTTCTTGTTGGATTTGCTCATACACCTCTAAACGGTGTACGGCGACATCATCAGGGGCTTCGATACCAAAGCGTACAACGCCATGACGAATGTCGTGAATAACAACCCGTATATTATCACTGATGCGGATGGCTTCGTTGGCTTTTCGGCGAATGACCATCATAGGCTTAGCGTAGGAAGTTTACGAGGGATAAATTTTTAATGTTAGCAATCTGACTATATGAAGCTTGTAAGGCGGTGTCGGCTTGTTGCATAGCAGCAACCAAGGCTGGGATGTCGGCAGCTTCATGTTCGTTTAAGCGTTTATCAATGGAGAATTTCATATCTTTATAAGATTGGGTGTAGCTTTGAAGGGCTTTGATTTGTCCGCCTACATTACTGGTTAAATCAATGATGCCATTACCCGCGGCGGTTAACTCACTGATGGCATTGGCAATGCTGGTTTGGTCATTGTTTGCCAATGCTGTTTGGAAATTGGTGAGCGATGAAAAAGCTTGTGAAAAAGCAACTTCATCACCTCGAATATTACTGTTGATACTTTGACGGGTGCTGACAGAGACCGTTCTATCTTGGTTGGAACCTTGGTATTGATAAACGCCTGAACCATCAACTGAAAAAGGTTGCGTGCCGACGGCTGTGCCTGAAAACAAGAATTCACCTTGCCACTGTTGGTTGGCTGAGTTAGCAACTTGGTCGAGCAAGTGGTTTACCTCATTGACGGTAGCAGCATGTTCTTGCGGACCAATTTGTCCCGATGCTTGCTGTACGGCAAGTGTTTGCGCGCGTTTCAACACATTGGATATATCACTTAACATGGTTTGGCTCGCAGAAAGTCGTGATTCCGCAATCGTCAGAGACTCTAAGCTGCCTTGAATTTGACTCTGTGTATGACGCAAATCAAGGGATGTTTTATAATCCAAACCTGCTTGAGCTGGGCGCTGAAAACGTGTGCCTGATGCAATGCTGGCATTGCTGTCATTTTTTATTTTCAATTGTTTATTGATTCCAGACATTAAATTTTCATACATTTGGTTATTGGTTATTCTCATCGTAATATCCCCATCAAACTATCCAACATTTGATTGTTGGTGGTTATAATTTTAGCGGATGCTTCATAAGCGCGTTGAAACTTCATCATCGCAATCAGCTCTTCATCTACATTAACACCTGAAATAGCTTCGCGCTGTTGGGTCAATGATATGGACTCAGCTTCACGGTAGCTTTTTTGTTGATTGGCAACGCCAACATCAAGTCCGTAGCGTGAGGAAAGTGAAGAAATACGTTCATGTAGACTTGCTGAGGTCGTACCATCAACGCTAAGTGCTGTATCTTGAAGGTTCATCATGCTTACTGCAGCACGGTTATCACCAATCTGTAATAAAGATGTAGCGGGGTCGGTATAACCCGTACCAATGGTGGTGACATCATTGAGAACAGGTTGTGATAATGTGATATTACCAGCGGTTGAACCATGGAAAAAGCTGTTGATTTCATAAGCCGCTAAAAAGTTGGATGTATCATCTGCAAAGGCAACAGTGTTCACACCCGCATCAATGTTTAAGCGACCCGCACTATCCACAGTTGCTGATAACCCAGCAACAGCATTTAATGCTGTGGCAACATCATTCATGGTGCTTCCCGATGCAATATTTATGGTTGTTTTGCTGGTCGGCACGAGAGGAGCGCCTGCGGCATCATAAACATGAATATTAAAACTTCCTGCTTGAACCTGACTTGCAAATGCAGTGTTTTGTGTCGCATCATTAAGGGCTAGCGTTGGGTCGGTCGCACCTTGCCCAGATTGCACTTGGCTCAGGCGCGTAGCACTGCTTGCATTGCTCTGAACTTGGTTGGTAGCAAAGGCTAAATTGCTGGCAAAACTATCCAAAGTATCCATGTAACCTTGATAATATTCATCACGCAACTTAATCGTGCCACCCAATGTACCACCAAATTCTAAGCCTTGGACTTGTTGATTGGTATTTGCAATAACAATGCTTTGATAACCTGTGCTTGAAACGCTGCTTCGCGTTAAATGACGGGCTACACCATCTTGGGTTAACAAATCGCCACCTTTGGTTTGTATGAGCTGCCCTCCATCTTGAGTGTTTACGTCTTGAATCGGTATAATCTTAGCGAGGTCACGCACGGCTTGGTCACGTTGGTCACGTAAGTCGTTGGCAATACTGGTTTTCCCTTGTTTGCCTGCTTCATGTGCTGTGATTTGTTGCGTTAAAGCTGCAATTGCATCAATTTTTAAGTTAGCATCTGCCAACTGCTGGTCAATGGATTGGTCAAGTTGAATTTGCCCTTCACCAAGTTGGGTTTGCATGCTATTTAGCTGGATGATTAATGATTCACTTTTGTTGCGTACATTGTATTTCTGTGCTGTGTCTTGCGGGTTATTGCTGAGTTGTTGCCATGATAAAAAGAAATCATTTACCGAGGCAGCAAGTCCAGTATTGTCTAAGCTGCCAAAACTATTTTCTACGGTGGTTAAACCTGTTGAGACCTGATTCCAAAATTGAAATTGCGATGTGTTTTCACGTTGTGAGTTGGCAATAAGCGGGTCAACAGAGCGACCGATACTTTTTAGATTGATACCACGCCCAAAGTCCAAACCACCGATACTTTCAGGGGTTGCGGTGACGGTATTTGGGGTCTGCCGCGAATATCCAGGTGTATTGACGTTGGCAATATTATGCGAGACGACATCAATAGCCTTTTGCTGAGCGCGAAGGCTTGATGCCGCAACATTTAAAGCTTGAAAACTCACCGTGCTGCCTGCGCCGAATAGGTATTGTACGTGGATGGTACTTCAATGGCACCAATATGTTGCAAGATATTGGTGGTCACGTTCCATGCTGCACGCAAACGAATATGATTTTCAATATGGTCGCGTTCTAAAGCTTGCATGCGACGCACAAGGTCAATACGCATAGTTTGCAGAACATCAGCATTTTTAGGTGCAAAATGGTCGATAATGAGTGCCATACGTTTCTCTTTGTCGGGAATATGTTGTATGTGAGCGCATAAAAAAACTTGGCACTGATGTTCAAGCTCGCTAAGCGCACTTTGGCTTCTAGCTCTGCGCTCTACCAACGATGTGAGCGCTTCAGCATTAAATGTTTGCATGGCTTCGCGCTCTTCAACCACGATAATCTCTTGCTCATGAATACAGCTTTCCATATCACTTAAGATTTGCGTGATGATGGTTGGCATATTGTTTAGTGTTGTTGATTGTATGTTCATTGCTTAACCCCACGCATGTTCGGACAATGCATTGCGCACAATGTGTGATGCAACAGCTTTAGGGTTCATGGTGTATGTGCCTTGCTCTAAGGCATTGCGGATACCTTCAATTTCATCCAAGCGTACTTCAGGCATATCGGAGAGCATCACTTTTGCGCGCTCACGCAAGCCTGCGGCATCAGAGACTTTAACTTGGTCACCTTTGGTTTTTTTCGCAGCCGCCCCTTTGGTTTTACTTGAAGCTTTATGAATACCAGTAGGTTGGCTTGAGCTTGTTATTCTAACCATGTATGCCTCCTAGATTCGGTGGGGTAAGGGATGAGTCCGTTTTCAATGTATCGGCAAGTTGCTGTAAATCTTGAGTACCTTTGATGTTTTGCGTGAATCCATCGCGTTCCAATTGACGGTACATATTGATAGCTAAACCCAAAGGTGCTTGTTTGCTTCCCGATTCAGAAATCGCCTGATCCATCATGCCGTCATACATATTGTTGGCATAACTGCGCGGAGAAAGTTCAGATTCAGGCACTGTTTTGCGCATGGCTTCCATCATTTGTTGCAAAAAAATAGCTTCGAACTTACAGCAGGCATCCCACGCATCTTTATCTTTAATTTCAAGAGGTTGATTCACTTGTGAGCTTTGAAATGTTTTGGCTTGTGGTGGGCCTGAGGCAAATGCCAGCGGTTCCATGGTTGGCTTTTGTTTTAAGACTTGCCCGATAACGGTTTCAACTAAATCACGCATTACATTACCCTGAGTTCAGCATGCAAAGCACCTGCTGCTTTAATCGCTTGCAAAACAGCAATTAAATCACTGGGGGTTGCGCCCACGGAATTCAGCGCTGACACCAAAGATGCAAGTGTGACTTGGCGAGGCAGTACCACCAATTGCGCTTCATCTTCTTCAACATTCACTTCTGTGGTAGGTGTAGAAGTTGTGTTGCCACCAGAAAAAGCAAAAGGCTGAGAAACATCGGCACCTTCAACAACACTCACGCTGATATTACCATGAGATACAGCAACGGTTTCAATGGTGACAGCTTGCCCCATGACAATGGTTCCCGTGCGCTCATCGACCACGACAATGGCTGGTCTATCAGTGAGTAGCTCAAGTTGTTCCAGTTGTGCAATCAAAGCAATAGCATTACCGCTAGGGTTCCAGACTTCAACAGTGCCAGCATCAATGGCTTTTGCCATGTCTTTGCCCATACTTTTATTGATGATGTCCTGCATGCGTTGAACGGTGGTGAAATCAGGATTACGCAACATAACAGTCACTTTTTCTTGCCCAATACTTAAACCACGGGGGGCTGCTTTTTCAATACGTGCACCATTGGGAATTTTGCCCACAGTAGGATGATTTTTGACGGTGTTCCCTGCTGCTCCAGCAATCGCGAAACCACCCACAGAAAGCCCACCTTGTGCCACGGCATAAGCTTGTCCATTGCCACCCAAAAGGGGTGTGATGAGTAATGTTCCGCCACGTAAACTTTTACTGTCACCCAAGCTTGAAATCGTAACATCCAATTTTTGACCAGGGCGAGCAAAGGGAGGTAATTCGGCAGTGACAATGACAGCTGCAATATTTTTGGGTTTCATTTTTTTAATATCAGGGCGCACATTCACACCAAATCGTTCAAGCATGGCAGTGATGCTGCTGATGGTGAAAGGGGACGAATTGGAGCTATCACCTGTGCCATTTAAACCCACAACAATACCATAACCAATCAAAGCATTGGAGCGCACACCTTGAATATCAGCTAAATCTTTGATGCGTTCTGCATGTGCTGGAAACGTAAGACCCAGTGTGATGAGTATGGCGGCAAAATATTTCATCATTGCTCCTAAAATGGCCAAATGAAGTCTAGCGTTTGACCTAACCAACCTTCATCAGTCATCGCAGCCAGTGAGCCACCACTTCCATAACTGACTTTGGCTTGTGCAACCTGTGCAGATACAATGGTATTATTGGCAGAAATATCTGAAGGTCGGATAATTCCTGTAAAGGTGAGTTCTTGGGGCTGTTGGTTGATGGTGACTTCGCGTCGACCAATAATTTTCATGTTACCATTGGGATAAACTTCAGTGACCACAGCCGTCACGCTGGCTATTAAAGAGTCTGAATTGGTGGTTTCGCCAGAACCAGAAAAGCTTTTGTCATTACTGGTGTTCATGGCTAAAGTTGGATCAAAATTTCTAGCCAGCGACTTTTCTAAACCAAACATGCCACCCAAGCTTGATGCGTGTTTGGATTTACGGCTTTTTTTCGTGCCCAGCGAACGTGTTGCGCTGGCATTTTCTTGCACTAAAACCATGACCAAGTCACCAACATCATGGGCTTTAGGGTCAGTAAACATGGTTGAACCACTGTTGTTCCATAATGAGCCTGTTTGCGTGTTTTCCTGCTCATGTTGCATCAGAGCGGCATCAACGATCGGTTTGTTTTTATCTTCAGTGACCAGTGATTTACTTGGCGTGCAAGCGCTTAAATACAGTGTTAAAAATAAGACAATATAACGCATTATGCACCACCCACAAATACAGAAACGGTGTGAGCATCTTGCACAATGCTTTGCAGTGTTTGTTTGCTACGAATATTTTTAACCAACATGCGGTCACCTCGGCTGCCCGATTTTAAGGCAATGCCTTCAGCGCGAACTTGAATGCCTGCAACTTTGGCAACGATACTGACCACATCGCCACGCTGAATCAGTGGCGGGCGTTTGACATAGTTGGATACGAGTACACTGCCTTGACGTAGGCTGCGTAAACTTTTTAAGCCCACAACATCTTCAATGTTTGACCATGTATGCCCGTGTAGCCCTGCAATATCGGTTCGTGTTTTGGATAACATACTTCTATCTAGCATGGTTCGTGCCGAAATGTCATGTTTCAAAATAACAACATCTGCCATCCACTTGACCAAGACGGGCACATACCAACGTTTGTAATGTTTGCCATGCCCTTGTTCGGCAATAAGGGATAAACGTTTCGGGTAGGATTTAAGCGGAGGAAGCGACCAACGTACAGTTCCTTTTGCGGTTGGCCATCGCTGAATCTTTAACAATTCAGGTGTGATACCTTCCACCTGAGGTTTAGCGGTAAAAAATGCCGCAAGTGATGCTTGCATGGTTTTATCCACTTGCTGTGATTCAGTCGCCCATGTCAAAAAAGGGCTGGATAGAAGCAGTAAGAATAAAAGCGTATGTTTCATGGTTTAGCGTTTTAAGCTATTGGCATTTTGTAACATTTCATCAGCAGCTTGCACCGACTTTGAATTCATTTCATAGGCACGTTGTGCGGCAATGAGGTTGACCATTTCATCCACCATATTCACATTCGACATTTCAATCATGCCTTGCCCCAAACCACCAAAACCGTTTTCACCGGGGTTGCCCGTTAATGGTTCGCCAGAAGCATTGGATGCTTGAAAAATAGAATTGCCAAGGTGCGTCAGCCCTGCGGGGTTGCTAAAATCAACAGTTTGTAGCTGCCCAACTACGCTAGATACTGAACCTGGTTGTTCTATGGAAACAGTGCCATCCTGCCCAATATTGATGTTCAGAGTATCGGCAGGAAGTGTGATGTTGGGAAGAACAACATTACCATTGGATGTCACCAGTTGCCCTTGAGCATCACGGCTAAAAGACCCCGCTCTGGTGTATCCTGTTTCACCATTGGGCAATTGAATTTGAAAAAAGCCACGCCCTTGAATGGCAATGTCCAAAGGGTTGCTGGTTTGCTGAAAACTTCCAGCAGAAAACACATATTCAATGCTTGCTGTTTTAACGCCCAAACCCACTTGGATACCTGATGGAAGTTGTGTGCCTGCAGCACTGGCTTCCGCACCAGGGGACTTGATTTGTTGATACATTAAATCTTGAAAATTGGCTCGTCCACGTTTGAAACCTGCGGTATTCACGTTAGCGAGATTATTGGCAATCACATCCACGTTGGTGGTTTGTGCTGCCATGCCTGTTGCTGCTGTCCAGAGTGAGCGCATCATAATGTAGTACCTCGTTGATGATTATTTTTAAGCATTAGCCTTGAATTTTTCCTACGTTGGAGCTGAGTTGACCCGCCAATTGATTATATTGTTCGACAACTTTCATGGTGGATTCATACGAACGAAGCGTTGCCACCATTTCTGTCATCGCGAGTACGGCGTTCACGTTTGAGTCTTCGAGCGCACCGTGTTGAATGACAATGTCACCGACTGCAGATTCCGTGTTGCCCTCATCGGTGAGCAAAAGAGTACCTTCTTTTTGAGAGAGATTGTTTTTATCAATCAGTGTGACCAAACCAAGCTGAGCGACTTGTTCATTGTTGACATAAATCATACCATCATTTGTCGCCGAGACGCTGCCGCTGGGTAAGGTAATCGGGCTTTGTGAATCATCCAAAACAGCTAGCCCACTTTGGGTGATAAGATTGCCTTCGTTATCGCGGGTGAAGTTGCCAGCACGCGTTAAAGCAATACTTCCATCAGTTTGTTGAATTTGAAAATAACCATCAGCAACAATCGCAAAATCAAGTGCGTTACCTGTTTGTTTAATATTACCTGCTTTGGTATCAATGTATTGTGTGCCCATACTCAGGTATGCTGATGGTTGCGCTTGTTTGTTGCTGGCGAAATGAACACTATCGGATAAAACGGATTTGAAAGACGAACGCGAGGCTTTATATCCTGTGGTGTTCACGTTGGCGAGATTATGGGTAATATTATCCAAGCGATTCTCAGCCATTTTACTTGCTACACCTGATATGAAAAACCCACTTTGCATATAAACTCCTATACCTGAACAAACTTTGTGTAAGGGTTAAAGCATGTTTGATGCCAAGAGATAATGCGTTGTAACTATCTATTTTATATGAATATAAGGTATTGTAGAAGTATAAAAGGGTCATTTGTGCCTATGTTTGAAGGGAAACTTTTTCCAATCAAGTGATATATGGGGGTTGGGACAATATGATTTCAGTGATTGCCAATGAAGCAGATCATTTGGTGGCACTCAATCATACGATTGGTAAACATACGCGAACCCAACATTATGATGGGGCGCTGATTAATGAAGTTCAGAAAGTATTGGCTGAAGAAACGGACAAAAATAGGGTGATTTTCGTGCATTTGATGGGTAACCATGGCACGTATGCATCGCGCTACCCTGATGATTTCCATAGATTTGATGGCGATTTGCCACGTGATGTGTTTGGTGACTTGGCAGATTCAGGTCATGGTAAACAGCAAAAAATTAACCATTATGATAATAGCATTGTGTACAACGACCATGTGGTTGATGGTCTTATTTCCGCATTGAGCAAAGAGCGTGGGGCGACAGCGCTTTTGTATATGCCAGACCATGCGGATGATGCTTTGGCAGGCAAAGGGCATCATTCGAGCAAATTTAATTTTCATATGTTACAAATTCCGATGTTGGTGTGGTTTAGTGAAGATTATAAACATACATACCAGCCCACAGTGCAAGCCTTACAAGCACACAAAGATACGTTGTTCACCAATGATATGTTTTATGACACCCTCTTAGGTTTGATGCATGTGCAAACCGATAGGTATGAGGCGAAGTATGACTTTACCTCACCTGATTATACCTTGGATGCGGAACATGCTTTGGTATTGCATGGTAAAAAACATGTAACGGATAAAAAGAATATGCTTTGGTGGCAGAAAGAAAATGCCAGATTCTTGCAACGTGAAGGGCTTCTTTCACGCATCTTACCGCATAAGATTAATAGCTTGGGCAAGTTGGATGATATATGGCGGGATGGTTATCGCTCGTGGGAAATGGATGTGGTGTTTGATGCAAAGCAGCAAAGTTTCTTTGCAGGCTCATCTGAAAGCAAAAAAGGGGCTAAGTTTGAAACTTTTTTTAAACGTGTGCCTCATCAATCTGTGCAAAAGGTTTGGGTAGAGTTCAACAATTTTGCTGCTCATCATGCTTTGCCTGCTGTCCAATACCTTGAAGCATTGGATAAGAAATATCAGCTTAAACAACGTTTAATGATTGAATCAGATACAGAATCAGACGCCTTTAAAATCTTGGCTAAACATGGTTGGCAAACCATGTATTATTTGCCGACCAAGAAAATTACACGGTTGATACAAGATAATGATGTCCAAGCGCTAAAAACTATGGCAAAACAAATGGCAGCGCAGTTACGCAGGCAAAGGGTCTCAGGCATTTCATTTGATGCCAAGGTGTATGATTTTGTGAAAGTGTATTTAGAACCAAGGCTGGCAAATAGTATTGGGTATTATGCTTGGTATGCACCTGCGCTTAAAGCCAATGATTTTCAACAGTCTTTACAACACAATAGTCTTTACAAAGATAAACGTGTAAACGTTTTGTTGAGTAAGTACGCATCGCAATATTAATTGGGTTTATGCAAAGCAAACCAAGTTTTGATTGCTTGGCTACCCCGTACCCCAGGGTATCTTCTCTCGCTCTGCGATTCACCTTATCAGCTTCGCTGCCACCCCTTTATATTTGAAGGGGAATGAACGGTCATTGATTGGATGCCCATTCCCCTCTGGTGAGAGGGGTGACACGCAGTGGCGGGGGGTTGTTTGCAGGACTTTCAGAGATAAACCAAGATTAATGATTTGGATAAAAGTGTTTAGAGGAGTTTGGTTTTGCTCAATACAATCCCATCTTCATCGGCATATACATATTCGCCTGGGTTGAACGTGACATCTGCAAAATGCAGAGGAATGTTTAACACACCTTGATTGCGTTTGGTGGATTTGCGTGGTGTGGTTGCCAATGCTTTGACACCAATATCGACTTTACCCACATCCACGGAATCGCGGATGCAACCATGAATAATCACACCTTGCCAACCGTTGGCAGCGCCCAAAGCTGCCATCATATCCCCCATCATGGCGCAGCGCATGGATGCTGATGCATCCACCACCAACACCTTGCCTGAACCATCCTGCTCAAAGGATGTTTTGAGGAATGAATTATCATCTACGGCTTTGAGGGTGACGATTTTACCTGAGAAAGAAGGTTTGCCGCCAAAATCACGAAAAATTGGTGTTGCCACCTGCAAGTTTTCCAAGTGGTCATCATACAAATCTGTGGTTTTAAAGCTTGTCATATCAATTTATCTGGCAATGCCATTTCTTCTGCTGCAACATATACAATTGCAGGGTAAACAGGGCCAATATCTACAATTGTCCACACGCCTTCACGCGTGCCAAGCTCAATATCAATCACATCACCCACACGCAATTGTTGCAGTATCGTTTTGGGCAAAGCAATAGGGCCAATCATGGCTTTGGG
>CAMZLG010000053.1 GCA_947311495.1 uncultured Zetaproteobacteria bacterium | reverse complement strand
CCCTGAAGCGCCACCATTTATGAAGCCTCTGTTTACGCAGAGGCTTTTTTTATGTTTGGGGTGCCACCGCCCGCGCACTTTGGTGACGGCGAAGGCGTTCCCATTTTTGTAGGTTGAATATTTTATAAGCAAGCAGGCATGAGGCATCAAACAAGAAGTATGCAGCACCAATGCCGCTGGGAGGATTGGCGCTGGGTATCCAAGTGAACATATCAAACCAAATAGGTGGCCAAACCCAGCAGCCGCAATAGGTACCAATCAGCTCTAAATACACCACCATAAAAAACATCAACAAAAAGAAGAGTTTGGTGTCAGGAAATTTTTTGAATAAATACAAGGCAATCACCATGCACATAAAACCAAATACATCTTGGGCAAAAACCAACCAAAGGGTGCTGTACACGATGATGGTTGTGTATAAAAACCTAATAATAGCTTGCTGATGTTTGCGCACCCATGGTTCTTTGGTGATATAATAAATACTTGCGTAAACAATGGCATGACCTAACGGGACATAGTGAGGCACATTCTCCAACCTATACGTGTACATGCCCAAACCGATAGAAAGGGTAATTTCACCGACCAAAGCAATAGGCACACCGACCAACATCAAAATGCGCGTGATTTTACTGGTTTTGAATAACATCCACAGATAAACGATAAACACCAAGCTATTGGTAATCTCTTGCCCATAATCAATGAATTGGGCGACATACAGACTATCAATCATCAGTCCTAGCCCGATGACCGCAAACCCTGCGATATAAATGTGGGCGAATTTAAGGTTGAAGTCAGCAAACATGGGCGAAAGCTTAGCGGATAAACTCTACAGCTGCCCACTCTTCTTTGTTGCGGGTGTTGTGATGCGTTAAGCCATGCGCCACATAAGCTTGGATAAGGGCAGGGACTTGTTCATTTAAAATACCTGATAAAATCAAATGTTTGTCAACCGATGCAGCCAAAGGTTTTGCCATATCAATCAAGGGGTTATATAAGATGTTGGCAACCACAAGTTCAAAGGTTTGGGCGGGTGGCGTATCACCTAAAATTGAGGTTAATGATATGTTATTGATGCCTGCATTCACGTCACATGCCTCAACCGATAGCGGGTCATAGTCCACACACATGATGTTTTGCGCACCCATTTTTGCCGCAGTAATCGCCAACAATCCAGAGCCAGCACCCATGTCCAACAGGCTTTGAGGTGGTTGATTAAGGCAATAATCTTCAATGGCTTCAAGGCATAAATAAGTTGTGGGGTGGGTTCCTGTGCCAAAGGCTTGCCCGGGGTCGAGCACGACATCAATGGCTCTGTCGGGCAAGGTTTCACAAAAAGACGGGCGCACGCATAAGGATTTGCCAATAGGCATGGCTGTCCAATGGTCTTGCCATGCGGTTGCCCAGTCATCCCCCAGTGTTTTGATGCTAAACTGCTCTTCTTTTAAGCCAAACAATGCTGCGGCCGTTTCAAGGCGTTTGTATTGTTCCTCTGCATTCGAGTTTACTTCAAACCAAGCAATACGTTCATGTTGCCCCGTTAACTGGTTGGATTCTTCGCTGCCGCCGAGTGCATCAAAGGTGGACATCAAGGTTGCAAAGTTATCTTCCGAGATATGAGAAGCATCCATTCTTAGTTCAACGCATGTATTGTTTTGCATACTTGTTCATCCTTATCCATACTTGCCGCATTCTTGGAGGTTTCATTGCCCAATTCAGCACCTTTTTTTATTCGACTTCAGCAATGCACGCGGTTGACTGACCCCGCATGTGATGATGTGGTGGTGCAATTAAGCTTCTCAGCCCTTGCGCATCAAAGTTTGCCAACATTTATTGCAGGGCAATATGTTCGTCTGCGTTTACCTAAGCAGCCAGAGCTTCAAGGTTCTTATTTTGCTTTGGCATCAAGCCCGAATGATACAACAACTTATGATTTTGTAATCAAAGCAATGCATCCGCTATCTGAGGCATTGGTGAACTTGGCTGTGGGCGAAGAAGTTGAAATTGAAGGGCCTATGGGTAAAGGTTTTGATTTATCCGAACACCAAGGAAAAAACATTATTCTGATGGGAGTCGGCACGGGCATTGCGCCATTGCGTAGCGTGTGGTTAGACCTTATCCAACATCGCGAAGATTATGGCAGCATTTCGATTTATGCAGGGTTTTTAAGTGCCATGCATCATCTTTTGACGGATGAATTGAGGAGCTTAGCCGACCACAATATTCAGGTGAGTATCTCCCTAGCAACGGGGCATGATGACTGGCAAGACCCCGTGGGTTATGTGCAACATGCGCTGGCGGGCAATCAGCCAAGCCCTGAAAATACCGTGGTTTGTTTGGCGGGCATGAACGTTATGGTGGACGCATGCACAGAAACGCTGCTAGACTTGGGTTTTAATGAACAGCAAATCTTGCTCAATTTCTGAGGTTTCTCTACCTCTTCTCGCACTAGACATCGGTGGCAAACGCATTGGTGTTGCTGTATCAGATAGACTTGGCTTTTCTTGCCGTGGTATCACATGTTTATTTCGCAATGACCAAGGTTGGCCGCGCCAAGTGAAAAAACTATTGGATGAATATGGCATCAAAGCTGTGGTTGTGGGTTTACCCAAAAACATGGATGGCACAGAAGGCAGCCAAGCTCAAGATTGTAGAAACGCTGCCAAACAACTTGCAGAAACTATTGATTTACCTATTCTTTTTCAAGATGAACGCCTTTCAACATGGACAGCCAAAGAACGTTTGTTTGCCCAAGGTTTGAATGAGAAGAAGGTCAAAGCCAAGCTAGACCAAACCGCCGCCGCTGTATTTTTAGAAGATTTTATCAGCGCCCACAAAGAGCTTACGGAGACGCAACATGCCTAAACCTTTATTCGGACTCAAACACCTCTTCGGCATTGGCGATTTAACCCAAGAACAAATCACATCCTTGGTCAACTTGGGTGATGATTTTATCGACATCAACAGCCGCAGCGTGAAGAAAGATGCCACACTTCGCGGGCGCACCGTCATCAACTTATTCTTTGAAAATTCAACACGAACGCGCACTAGCTTTGAAATTGCAGGCAAACGCTTATCCGCAGATGTCATTAATATTTCAGCATCCACGTCTGCCACCAAAAAAGGCGAAACATTATTGGATACAGGGCAAACCCTTGCCGCTATGCAGCCGCATGTGTTGGTGATTCGTCATTCTGTGGCAGGCACATGCGAATTTTTATCCGAATTTTTAGAAGATACAGCCCTGATTAATGCGGGTGATGGTTCGCATGAGCACCCCACGCAAATTTTAACCGATTTACTCACACTTAAACGAAGCATTGGTGACATCCAAGGCAAAACCATGACCATTGTCGGCGATATTGCCCATTCACGGGTGGCGCGTTCGCACATGTTAGCTGCCAAAATCATGGGTTACCACGTGCGTATTGTTGCGCCAAAAACCTTATTACCTGCTTTTGTCGAAAACTACGGTTGTGAAGTGTTCCATGATTTCGATGAAGCTTTGGAAGGCACGGATATTTTATACATGCTGCGCGTACAAACTGAGCGGCTGACCACCAACTGTTATTTCCCGTCCATTCGTGAATACCACGAAACCTATGGCTTAAACATGAAACGCCTCAAAGCGGCAGGCGACCACTGCATGGTGATGCACCCAGGGCCCATGAATCGCGGTGTGGAAATCGCTACAGATGTAGCCGATTCCATGAAAAGCTTAATTTTAGAGCAAGTGGAACACGGTGTGGCAGTGCGCATGGCGGCACTAACAGCGCTTTGCGGCGGGGCGACAGAGGAATGAGTATGACAGATATTTTAATTACAAATGGTCGGGTGATTGACCCTGCAAACAAGGTTGATGAAGTCTGTGATGTGTGGATTGAAGATGGTAAAGTGGCAGGGGTTGGTAAGTTTTCTGGCAAAGCCGGGCAAACCATTGATGCCAAAGGTTTGATTGTTTGTCCTGGGCTGATTGATATGCATGTTCATCTGCGAGAGCCAGGCGAAGAATGGAAAGAAGATATTGAATCAGGTTCAAAGGCTGCAATTGCGGGTGGCGTGACGTCGATTTGTACCATGCCAAACACTGAACCATGTATTGACCATGCGGGTATTGTGTTGCAAGTGATTGCACGCGCTAAAGAAATTGGATTGTGTAATTTGCATCCGATTGGTGCGGTGACGTGCAACCTTAAAGGCACAGAGCTGACTGAAATGCGTGAGTTGTCGCGCTCAGGTGCGGTTGCATTTTCTGATGATGGCGCACCGATTTGGCATGCAGGTGTGATGCGTAAAGCATTGGAATATTCATCCAGCTTTGGCTATTTGATTATCCAACATGCCGAAGAAAAGCAACTGACGGAAGGCGGCTCGGTGAATGAAGGTTGGGTGTCCACTCAGCTGGGTGTGCAAGGTATGCCTGTTGAGGGTGAAGACAGTATGATTGCGCGGGATATTATGCTGACGCGCCGTGCGCAAGCGCGGTATCACGTGGCACACATTTCATCCAAGGGTGCTGTAGAACAAGTGCGTTTAGCGCAAAAAGAAGGTCTAAAAGTCACCACGGAAGCTGCGCCACATCACTTTGCTTTGACTGAAGATGAGGTGCTCAATTTTAATGCCGATGCCAAAATGAGCCCGCCTTTGCGCACCGAAGAAGATAGGTTGGCAGTGATTGAAGGTTTGCGCGATGGCACGATTGATGTGATTGCTACCGACCATGCGCCACATCATGAAGATGATAAACGCTGTGGCTTATCTTGTGCTGCATTTGGTATTGTGGGTTTGGAAACCATGTTGCCGATTTCACTCGACTTGGAGCGGGCAGGGGTGTTGTCCATGTCTGACTTGATTGCCAAAATGACAACCAACCCCGCAGCATTATTGAACCTTCCCGAAGGAGCATTATCGAAAGGCAATGCAGCGGATATTTGTATCTTTGACCCAAACAAACAGTGGACTTTAGACCGCGAAAAACTGTTTTCAAAAGGGCGCAATACACCTTGGCATGGTAGAAAAATGACAGGGCAAGTGCAATATACGATTAAAGATGGTCGGGTGGTGTTTAAAAATGGCGAAGTTATTCAATAATCAGTGAAAACCTCACTTCCTATTATGCAGGTCTTTTAAAGAAAGCTTGCACCTAGGCGGCTAAGGGTTTGCACCAAGAAAATATCCAAGAAATAGATTATCATTAAAGCAATAATGGGTGACCAGTCGATGCCGCCCATATAGGGAACGCGCTTGCGAATGGGGAATAGAATGGGTTCAGAGAGCTGATTGATGATGCGCACGATGGGGTTGTATGGGTCGGGTGAGACCCAAGATAAAATGGCGCGGGCAATCACCACAATCAGCGCAATATTTAACGCAATGCCAAGCACAGCGGCAACAGCTTGCAAGAAATATCCGATAATAAACACTAACTTAGCTCACGTGACCGTTTATGCGCAGCTTGCATCGCTTGGCGCACGGTAATCGGTAGTTCATGTTCATACATGGTGTCTAATGCCGCTTGGGTTGTGCCACCTTTACTTGTCACTTGTGCTCGAAGTGTGGCGGCATCACGACCACTCTCTGCAAGCATTCTACCCGCACCCAGTGCAGTTTGAT
>CAMZLG010000052.1 GCA_947311495.1 uncultured Zetaproteobacteria bacterium | reverse complement strand
ATAATATCGGTTAAAATCAAATCCACATGCCGATTTCTCAAAATATCTAAGGCATCTTGTCCGTCTTCAGCTTCCAGTACACGAAAGCCACCTTGTTGCAAAAAGTGGCTGGTCACATCACGGCTTGTATTCGAATCTTCAACAACTAAAACGGTTTTCATAACCTTTCCTTACTTTTCTTTCTCAGGCCCAACCCAAATTTGTTTCCAATCATCAGGTTGTAAATATTTTTTTGCGCCCTGTAATACATCGGCAAGGGTGACGGATTCAACGCTTTTCGTCCAGTTTTCTAGATAATCCAGCGGGCGATGATATAAACCCATCATTGCCAAAAGCCCTACTCGCTCACGGTTGGAATCCATGCGTTGGGCAAAACTACCCATCAAATTGGTTTTGCTTTTATCCAACATATCTTGGGTAATCTTCCCTGCCGCCATGTCAGCAAGCACTTGTTTTAACACCTGCTCCGCTTCCTCTGCTTGGTCAGCGCGTGTTTGCAAACGAATGATGTATGCACCATGGGTTTCATAGGGTTGGAAGTAGGAATACACACCATACGTTAACCCACGCTTTTCTCGAGTTTCTTCCATCAATTGCGAACCAAAACCACCACCGCCAAGCATGTGGTTAAGCACCATCATGGTGATATAATCATCATCGTGACGCGATGGACCAAGGCGCACCCACTCAATCAACATTTGATGTTTGTCCATCACATGATGTATTTCTTTTTTGGTTGAGGGTGTGGGTTGCTCAATATCTGCAAGTGCCTTTTTCGGCGCACCTTGCCAATTACCCAAATAACCTTGCACCAAACGCACCGCTTCATCCATGGTCATATCGCCGCTTATCGCAAGCGTTGCACCCACAGGTTTAACTTGATTGGCATACAAAGATTTGAGGTCGTTCAATATGATGTTTTTGACAGAAGCCAAAGTGCCCGATGTTGGATGTCCATAAGGGTGATTGGAAAACAGCAATTCACCTTCTGCAATGGCAGAAAATGTACCCGCTTCTTCTTGAGCTTTGGTCAGCCCTGATAACGTGTTCTTTTGTTTTAAAGTAAAACGTTGTTTGTTCCAACCTGGTTGCAACAAGGCTTCACTAAACGCATCCATACCTTCATCCACAGCTTCTTTGAGCACCGTCAGTGAAATCGATAAGCTGTCTTTGTCTGCACCTGCCCCCAATCGAATGGATGTTTCATCAAGCTTGGCCGCCCATGCCAAATAATCATGTTTTTTGGTGTGATCCATCAGCATGGATGCAAGCAATGCAGCAGAACCACCCTTATCTTGAGCATCAAATCGGCTGCCCGCAGGCATGATGAGCTTCATTGCCACCATAGGCACATGATGCGCCTCCATCAGCATAATATTTAGACCATTTTTCATGGTGTGTTGCTGCACAGGCGTGGTTGCTTGTGCTTGTGTTATGCTGAAAAACATCAATGCAATCCAATAAAAAAATCTCATCATTTCACCGCCTTAGGCAACAACAAACCAGTAGTTGCACGACTTGGAATAAACCATGTTTTAAACACGTCACGCACCTGCTCGGGCGTTACTTCACGAATCAAATCAAGCCACCTATCTTTTTCATCTGCCCCAATGCCCACAGTTTCTAAAATACCGATATGTTTGGCTCTTAAATACAAGGAGTCTTGGGCAAACACGGTGTTGGCAATCATGCGCCGTTTGGCTGCTTCAAACTTACGTTCATCGGACAGCTCCTTACCCATCTTATCCATCAATGACCAAAAAGCTTGCTCAAATTTTGCGGTATCTTGTCCAATGCCTGTTGAACCGTAGGCATACCACAAATCTAAACCCATGGTGAACGGGTCATAACCAGCACCCACAGCAATAGCCACCTGCTTTTTATTGACCAACACTTGGTTCAATACTGCCGAATTACCACCTGCCAAAATCTCTGTGGCAAGCGCAATGGCTGCAGCTTGTTTATCATTTTTATGTGGAACCCACGATGGCACAGGCATGGTAAAAGCAATCAAAGGCAATTGCGAAGGAATCACGACTTCCACACGTTTACTTCCCAAAGGCTCTGGCTCTGTCGGGTTAAAGCGCGGTTCAACTTTGTGCGATTTCATCTTGCCAAATGTTTTGCCTACCGTTTTTTTAACCTGTTTAAAATCAACATCACCCACCACAACCACGGTCACACTGGCTGGCACATAATGTTTATTATAAAAAGCACGTACATCTTGAATCGTTAAGGCTTCTAGGTCCTGCATCCAACCAATCACAGGGTTGCGATACGGGTGTAATCGCAGTGATGCAGCCGATAATTCTTCAAACATACGCGAGTTAGGGTCATCTTCGGTGCGCATTCTGCGCTCTTCCATAATCACTTGGATTTCACTTTGAAAATCTTTGTCGCGTAGCTTTAAGTGGGCAAAACGCTCTGCTTCCATGCTTAAAACTCGGTTGACTTCTGCCGATGGTATGGTCTCAAAATACGCAGTGTAATCCGTGGAGGTGAATGCGTTATCTGAGCCGCCCATAGCTGAAATAATTTTGGAGTATTCACCTGCTTCAAGCTTCTTCGAGCCTTTAAACATCATATGTTCAAACACATGCGCTAAACCTGTTTTACCTGGCACTTCATCGCGCCCGCCAACTTTTAGCCAGATTTGCACCATGGCAACAGGTGCGGAATGGTCTTCTTCAACAATAAGCTGCACGCCATTATCAAAGCTTGCCCGCTTAAGCTCTGCAGCCTGTGTTGGTGCTGCCATCAAACCCAGCACACATAAAAGCAATAATTTCTTCATCCACATATTAGACATCTCCAAGAATTCACACGCATCACAACAAACTTCGGTGCAATTGTCACCCCCGCCAAATGAATACAAGGTGAAATTTAAGTTGAATGTTTCTCATCCGATAGGTGATGTATGAAACATTTAAAACCACAACAAGCTGCTATCGCCTTAGGTTATAACCAAAACTTAGGCTCTGCACCTCGCGTTCTTGCCTCTGGTTTTGGCAATGTTGCCAAAACGATTTTAAGCATTGCTCAAGAAAATGACGTGCATATCCATAATGATGAACAACTTGCCCCATTACTTGCGCGAGTGCCCGTAGGACAAGAAATTCCTGAGGCGGCTTATCAGGCGGTAGCAGAACTTTTAGCCTTTTTATATCAAGCTGACCAAAACATGTTACAAAAATCAAAAATTTATTAACTTACTGAACCAGCTCAACCTCGCTTAATGCATACACACCTCTTGGGTCATTGAGTACCATCATGTTTGACAAACTTTGTTGCACAGAATGAAGCATGTGTTCAAGCCAAGTGTTTGATGCTGGTGCAAATATCACCGCCGCTTCGCTTAAAAGATTATCCAACAATAAGTCGAATGGGTTTTGTTCAGGAAGCACCTCAATCGGCTCAAAGTTTTTATCCATACCTGCAAGTCGCGCCGCAGCTTGGATAGCATCATCAATACCACCCAAATTATCCACCAAACCCAGCTCCAAAGCATCTTGCCCGCTCCACACACGCCCTTGCGCCAATTCCGCCACATCTTCAACAGGAATATTACGCCCTTGTGAAACATGCCCGATAAACTGTTTATAAATTTGGTCTATGGTCAGCTGAATCGACTCGGCAAGCTCAGGTGCTAGCGGTTTATCCAAACGCAATGCCCCAGCAATTTTTGTTGTGCCTAAGCCATCGGTATTGATGCCAAGCTTTTGCAAACTCTGGCTGATATTGGGCACGATGCCAAACACCCCAATTGAACCTGTAATCGTAGCAGGGGATGCCCAAATCTCATTGGCAGCCGTGGCAATCCAATAACCGCCCGATGCAGCCATACTGCCCATAGATACCACCACAGGTTTACCATGCGCCCTTAATACATCCACAGCATGACGAATACTTTCCGATGCTAGCGCACTACCACCAGGCGTATTCAAACGCAGTACCACAGCTTTAATGCGCTCATCTTCCAATGCCATATTCAATTGTTCCACCATGGTATCGCTACCTATGCTTCCTGAGGGTTGGTCACCATGAAGAATTTGCCCGCTACCAAATACAATACCAACCCAGTTATCATCCGACTTGGGTTGACTCGGAATAATACTGCTACCACTTGCCATCAAATACGTTTTAAAATCAACCAAATCCACTTCGCCTGTTTTTTGCATCAGTTGCGCATCAGCTTCATCGGCATATTTCAGTCCATCCACCCAATGCTCTGCCAACATCAGTTTACCCAAGTCACCTTCATACATTTGAATGGATAAAGCAGGGTTGTCCAACACATATTGCAAGCGTTCAGGTTCAATGCCTCGCATTTCGAACAAGTCATCGGTATAAACGCCCCAAAGCGTGTTCAGCCAAGCTTTATTGGCTTTGCGCTCATCATCGGTCATACTGTTATGGATAAAGGGTGCTGCCGCAGATTTGTATTTTCCTGCGCGAAACACATGCACATCAATCGCCAGTTTATCTAACGCATCTTTAATATAATTGCGATACACTGCATAACCTTGCAGCCCGATATTACCCAAGGGATGGATATACACTTCATCGGCGGTTGCTGCCAAATAGTATTGCGCTTGGGTGAAATTATCGGCATACGCCATCACGGGTTTTCCACTTTCTTTAAAGGCTTCAACAGCACGTCTTAACTCTTGCAAATGCGGCAATGCAGCCCGGCTTAACTCACCCAAATCAAGGCGCACCCCAAGCACTACTTCATCTTTGGCTGCCCGCTCCAAAGCATTGACCACGTCATTCACTTTCACTTGTCTCGGTGCAGGTGCAGTAAGCGCAGATAAACCAAACTCAGGACGTTGCACCTGCTCCACCAACTCACCTTGCAAATCCAACTGCAACACCATTTTATCAGGTAGTGATGGCTGAGCATTTATCAAAGTCACTATAAAAAAGCCAAGAAAAAATAAGAAAAATACATTCAGCATCACAGTGCGTGTGCCTGTAACCCCTTTCATCAAGACGAAGAACACCTTTTTCATCTAACGTCCGCCGAACCCAGACACACGTGGTGGTGTGATCGTTGCGCTTTGAAGCGCCGATGCATTCACGCCCGTAGTGATGGCAGCTTTTGTAGCCACAGATTGCGTATCTGTCTTAACTTCTGGAATAAACACCGTGGGTTTCGGTATTTCTATGGGTTTTGACTTGGGTGCACCTTTCACAATTTGTATCACATTGGCATCTTTATCCACGGTGGTAATCGTGCCTGCGGGCAATTCATGCTCCTGCCCTTTAAGGTCCGTCAACACTGTAAGACCTTCATCCATATCAATGGTTGTGGTTTGCAAACCAATCGAATTCAGACTTGCGCTTGGTGAGAATTGCATACCTTGCATGTGCTCAGGGTAAGGCATCCGTACTTCAAAACTTGTTCCGCGCACACCAATAGCTGCTGTTGTAGTTTGAACATTAAATGCATTGTTGGGGTCAATAATCTTGTTCACTTCATAACGTACTTTACCCCATAATACATCAAAGCTGAACGACTCATGTTTTTCCACCACATACTTATCCAATTTTATACGGGTGCGTGACGCAATATTCAGCAGTGAACCATCTGTAAGCTCAATCTGTATCAAACCATCTTCCTCAGTGACAACCGTTTTCTCCGAATCAACTTTGTCCTCCACAGCCAAACGCCATGCCTTGCCCGCATCCATCAACCAAACATCGCCACTAACATCAACAACTGTGCCAACATTCACAGCATAAACCGTCTGACTACTGATAACTAACGCACATAATAAAAACCAAAGTTTACCCATCAAATTCTTCATCTTTATCACCCTTCCATTTCAAATTTATGACTTTGAGCATTGACTGCGCCATAGCAGCAAGCATAGTGCATATTCACAGTGATGAACATCATGGAGAAAAATATGTCGCTCACACCTGCTAAATTTATCTTGGCACTCGTCTTGATGAGTATGCAATCCATCACCCCAACCCTTGCCGTAGCACAGAACACAGCACCTTTTTTTACGTCCAATTTTAATGATGCAAGCACACTTCCCGCTTTTTCACTGCTTGCCCCCGCAGGATTCTCTCCCACCCAAAATTATTTCTCATTCAGCCTTGGCGGTGTGAGCAATATACCCACCACAGAAGGCGCAGTTTCTTTGGGTTTCGGGCTTGCATTACCCTCTGATTTTGGTGTGAGTTTGAATGTGGACATGGACATAAAAAACTTATCCAAACGCCAAGAATTATCCATGACCACAGGCAAATATTTATCAGCTTGGGATGCCAGCATCAGCTTGGGTATTCGCAACGTCACACTTTGGCATGATGATGGCAGTCAAAATGTGCCTTCAGTGTATATTGCTGCTTCAAAAATTCTTGTGTTGGATAAGCAACTTGTCATCCTCAATGCTGGGCTTGGCAACAATGATTTCCGCACCATTTCGGATACATCAACCAGCACAGACCGCGTAAAAACAGTGTCGCCCTTTGCCTCTGCTGCTTATTATCCATTTGCACGAACGTCAGTGATTGCCGACTACACCGCAGGCATCATGAGTTTGGGTGTTGGTCTTGTGCCATTTTCATCCTTACCCATCAATATAAGTGTTGGTGTATATGATGTCACCAAAGCAATTCCAACGCATACAGGCACTTCGATTCTAGCCTCAGCATCCATCGCCTTCGGCTTTTAGTTGGTTCTTTTATCGGCTAGGTACACTTTAATTTTATCACGAATTTGGTCGCGTACCCGATAAAATTCTGCCATAATTTCTTCTTCACTACCTTCTGCGCCCGCAGGGTCATCAAATGGCCAATGCTGCTTTTCACAAGTCACAGGAATAGCAGGGCAGCTTTTATCCGCATTGCCACACACGGTAATCAACAAATCAATCTCATCCAACAATGTTGGGTCTAAAACTTCCGACTTTTGCTGGCTAATATCAATGCCAGCATCTTTCATCGCAGCAATGGCGCGTGGGTTTTTGCCATGCGCCACAATACCTGCGGAATAGACTTCAAACGCATTACCGCCCAAATGTTTGAGCCAGCCTTCCGCCATCTGTGAGCGGCAGGCGTTGCCCGTGCATAAAAACAAGACTTTCTTCTTCATGATAAACCCCTTTCGTACCAACCTTTACTTCGATTTACAATCGCCACAACCGTTAACATCACAGGCACTTCAACCAACACGCCAACAACGGTTGCCAAGGCTGCACCCGATTCAAAACCAAACAAGGCAATGGCGGCGGCAACTGCCAATTCAAAGAAGTTGGATGCACCTATCAATGCCGATGGTCCTGCCACACAATGTGCTACCTTTAGCCTACGATTGAGCCAATATGCCAGTGCGGAATTAAAATAAACTTGAATGATAATGGGGATGGCGAGCAAAAGAATAACCAAGGGTTGTGCGATAATTTGTTGACCTTGAAAAGCAAATAGAAGCACAACCGTCACCAACAAGGCTGACATAGATACAGGGTCTAGCAATTCAAGTGTTTCGTCCAACATATCTCTCTTTAATAAAACCGCACGCAAGACATAGGCAAACACAACAGGAATCACGATATACAACACCACCGATAACATCAGCGTATCCCAAGGTACAGCGATGGATGCCACGCCCATCAGCAAACCCACAATAGGTGCAAATGCCACCACCATAATCACATCATTTAAAGCCACCTGTGTGAGTGTAAAATGAGGATGACCATTCACCAGTTTGGACCAGACAAACACCATGGCTGTGCAAGGTGCTGCAGCCAAAAGGATTAAACCCGCGATATATTCAGGTATTTTATCCGCTTCAAGGTATGGCGCAAAAAAGTGTTCCAAGCATAACCAACCCAAAAATGCCATGGAGAATGGTTTTACCAGCCAGTTAATCGCCAAGGTCACGCCTATACCTCTGCGATGCTTCATCACTTCATGCAGGGAGGAATAATCAATTTTAAGCAACATGGGTAGAATCATCGCCCAAATCAGAAAGGCTACGGGAAGGTTAATATGGTAAATTTCAACATGACCCAACCATTGGAAAACATAGGGGAACCATGCGCCCAGAGCAATGCCGACGATAATACTTAGCAAAACCCAAAGCGTTAAATAGCGGGCAAACAAACCCATAGAAAATGTATTCAATAATGTCATCATCAACCCCAAGATATCCTTTTGAGGCTGCATCATATCTGCTTATTCGGATATGTAAATCAACAGGTGGTTATCTGGATATTTTTCAAGTCTTTTTGTAATTGAGGGTCATGTTCAGACTGCGTACACACCAATGATGCCAACACTTTTACCATGTCATTTTCTTCATTCAACATATAATACACCCATTTGGCTCGGCGCTCCGATTGCACCAAACCTGCGTGTTTTAAGGTATTGAGGTGGCGGGAAACGGTGCTTTGTGGCAACACTAGCCCATCCGTCAAATGACAGACACAAAGCTCACCCTTTTTCGCCAACACATGAAAAATGCGAAGGCGTACAGGGTCGGATAACCCCTTAAAAAGCTGGGTGAGTTGCATGGGTGTTATTTTATCCAGTCTTGCAAGCTTTCTACAATCAGCTTGGCTTGTTTGGCATTGGTGATATTAAATTTTGAGCGTGGTGTGTATTGCCCATCGCGCTTTTGGAAGCGGCGAATGGTATATTTGTCATCGCTGTAAGCTTCTTTGGCTTTTTCCCAAACTTGATACTTGAATAAAATTGTTACCCAAGCGCCTTTGCTTAAAATCACTTTATCGGTTTGTTTGGTGGTTAAAATACCATTTTCTTCGTAATCAATGGTTAATTCGTCTGCTGTTTCTGCCATGGTTCTCTCTTTTAAGGTGGAATATGTATCTATGATTTTATCGAATGAACGAACTCTATCAAAGCCCTCGCCCATTGCTACCAACGCGCAGGATTAACCCCCATGATTAAAACATAATGAACCTTTACCCTCTTTACAAAGTATATACTTTAAATATACTTCTTTTATGTTTATTCAAAAGCTTATTCAATCATTAACAGTACATAACGTAAAATACGCTATTGTGGGTGGTTATGCTGTTGCGCTGCATGGTGCATTCCGAGGCACAATGGATATTGATTTGGTTATCCAAGTGGATGAACAAGCCTTTTTACATGCCGAACAAGCTTTAATAAACATAGGCTTACAACCTCGTTTGCCTGTCAAAGCCAGTGAAGTCTTTCATTTTCGTGATGAGTACATCAACAACCGAAATATGATTGCATGGTCATTTGTGAATCCAAATAACCCTGCCGAAATGGTCGATATTATTATCACTGAAAACTTAAACAACATGAACACTGTCACCAAACAAGGGTTTGGTATGGATATTCAAGTGCTTGCCATTGAAGACTTAATCAATATGAAACAAAAATCAGGCAGACCGCAGGATTTAGAAGATATCAAAGCTCTTGAGAGGCTACAATGAGACCTGTTCAATACTTTAGTGATGAATACTTAGAACGCTGCAAAGGCATGACAACTGAACAAACGCTAGAGTTCCTAGAATCTTTTCGCCGAATGCAGGAAACACCCAAGCGCAGCAAGCTTATCAGCCTTAAAGTGCCTGAACCTATGCTTGCCTCATTCAAACAAAAAAGCGAACTCGAAGGCATCAAATATCAAACCAAAATCAAAGCTTTGATGCAAAACTGGCTAACCCATTAAACAATCAGTCACCATCCCTACCCTGTTATAGCTCCGCCAAAATAAGCTGTGAAAGAAGGGGTAAAGCAAAACCGCTTGTTTTGCGCCCGCTTTTCACTGATTAATTTTGGGAATACGAAGATATTTAGGGCAGCTTTTTTGATTCGTTTTTTGTCTGCACAAAAAATGAATGCAATCTATAAATACATAACAAAAAAGGCTGTTATTCTAATGAATAACAGCCTTACTGATTTACAGGACTTACCTAGATTATATTCTATGTTTACAAGTTAGATGTGTTACCCACACTTACTGTCGCCGCACTCTAAACAACAATTACAGTTATCAAGCCTTACGACAGCCATCGCGCTGCATTTATCGCATTGTGATGCGTTGGCAACACCATCTTTACCTAACTTTTCTTCGGCTTCAATGCGCTTGGCAATCAATTCTTCAGTTTGCAGCTGCCCTTCCATCATGCCAATGGACACAAGATGTTTTTGGATAACTTCGCCGATTTCAGCCACGATAGATGGCATATATTTGCCACCTTTTTTGTAGTAACCACCTCTTGGGTCGAACACGGCTTTGAGCTCTTCCACCAAGAATGTAATGTCGCCACCTTTACGGAAAATTGCAGATATAATACGGGTTAACGTCACAATCCACATGAAATGTTCCATGTTTTTGGTGTTGATGAAAATCTCAAATGGGCGGCGATGTTCGTTTGCTTCACCTTGGTTCACAATCACATCATTGATGGTGATATACATGGCATGTTCTGAATGCGGTGTTTTAATTTTGTAGGTGCTACCCACAAGCACTTCATCACGCTCAAGCAATGGTGCAATGGATGCCACATTACTTTCTTTTTTGGCTGCTTCATCTTCAGGTTTTGCCACTTCATAGGCAGTGATTTTACTTTCGATTTTGATGCTCATACTTTTCCTCCACGCACGGCTAACAATGATTCTAACCTGCGGTGTAATTTATGCAGCGCGTTTGGTCTTCTGCTATTCGTATCACGACGAACTGCATCCAACCCCGGGCGTTGCCTCCGGTGAATGTGGGCGGTTGCCCCTTCTGATGGCATGTCATAAGACAAGGATGCCATCACCCACAGATTGATTGGCGGAAACTGAAGCTCCGCCCATTTGATATTACTTCTCAATGCATGTTGCACTAGAATTTTCCGTAATACCCTTCTTTCAGTGCATCGAACAGATTAGCTGCTGTGTGCATTTCACCATCATATTCGATTTCTTCATTACCTTTGGCTTCCACCACCGTGCCATCATCCAAGGTGAATTTGTAGGTGGTGTTTTCCAAATCTTCTTCTTTAACCAACACACCTTGGAACACTTCAGGGTTAAAGCGGAAAGTGGTGCAACCTTTAAGACCCTTATCAAAGGCATACATATAAATATTTTTAAAATCTTCGTATGGGAAATCGGTGGGCACATTGGCAGTTTTGGAGATGGACGAATCTACCCAAACTTGTGCTGCGGCTTGAATGTCCACGTGCTGGGTTGGTGTGACCGCATCAGCCGAGATGAAATACTCAGGCAACTTGGTTGCATCTTCAGTGCTAAACGGCATAGCATCAGCGTTAACCATTTCACGATAAGCCAATAATTCATAAGAGAAAACATCAACTTTCTCTTTGGATTTTTTGCCCTCGCGAATCACATTGCGCGCATAATGATGGGCAAAGGATGGTTCAATGCCATTGGATGCATTGTTCGCCAATGACAATGAAATCGTGCCTGTGGGTGCAATGGAAGAATGATGGGTAAAGCGGCTCCCTTTCTCAATCAAAGCATCCAACAATTCTTGGTCGCCCGAATCTTTAAACTTCTGCATATAATTGGAATATTTAGCCCAAAGCACTTTGCCTTTGATTTTATCGCCAACTTTGATGCCATCTTTTGCCATCGCAGGGCGTTTAAACAACATGTCCGCTGTCACTTCAAAGTCTTGCTCCATAATGGGTGCTGCACCTTTTTCTTCTGCCAATTGCAGACCCACATCAAAACCAGTTTTTGCCATTTCATACGCAACTTTTTCTGTGAACTCCAATGATGCTTCAGAACCATACTTGGTGCGCAGCATGGTCAAGGTTGAACCAAGACCCAAGAAACCCATGCCATGACGGCGTTTATCCAAAATCGCTTGGCGTTGTTGCTCCAAAGGCAAACCATTGATGTCTACCACATTATCCAACATGCGGGTGAACACAGACACCACTTCACGGTACATATCCCAATCAAAATAGGCATTTTCAGTGAATGGCTCGCGTACAAATTTGGTGAGGTTTACCGAGCCCAATAAACATGCACCATACGGCGGCAAAGGCTGCTCACCACATGGGTTGGTGGCGCGAATATCTTCGCAGAACCAGTTATTATTGAGGTCGTTGACTTCATCAATCAAGATAAAACCAGGCTCCGCATAATCATAAGTGGATGACATAATCACATCCCACAAACGGCGCGCTTTGATGGTTTTATAAACACGACAAGCGGTTAAACCACGGTCATCTTTCTTGGCTTTTTCAGGTGGGTTGGCAACTTGTTTGAAGATGATGCGCATATCATCATTTGCAAGCTCATCTTTGGTTGCTGGAAACACCAAATCCCAATCTGCATCATCTTTGACGGCTTGCATAAAATCACGGGTAATCAGGCAAGATAAGTTGAATTGGCGCAAACGACCATCTTCACGTTTGGCTTTGATAAAGTCGGTCACGTCTGGGTGAGAAATATCGAATGTGCCCATTTGTGCGCCACGGCGACCACCCGCCGAGGATACGGTGAAACACATTTTATCATAAATATCCATAAACGATAACGGACCCGAAGTGTATGCGCCTGCACCAGAAACATACGCACCTTTAGGACGAAGTGTGGAGAATTCATAACCAATGCCACAGCCAGCTTTCAGGGTTAAACCCGCTTCTTTGACCATAGACAAAATGCCATCCATGGAATCGGGAATCACGCCAGAGACTGTGCAGTTGATGGTTGATGTTGCAGGTTTGTGCGCTTCCGCTCCTGCATTAGACATAATTCGACCTGCTGGAATTGCGCCATTGGCTAATGCCCATGTAAAGCGATTGCTCCAAAACTCGCGCTTGTCTTCGTCTTCCACATCAGACAATGCTTTTGCCACACGTTTGTAGGTGTCGGCAACATTGGCATCCACTGCGTTGCCATTCTTGTCCTTTAATCGATACTTTTTGTCCCAAATATCTTCGCTGGCTGGTTGCAATGTAACATCATTAATACCCACGCCTGAATCCAGACTGACTGGCTGTGGTTTTTTCGGCTGAACCTGGCTCATAAAATGCACTCCCCTTGCGCTTAACATGAATTTTAAATGAATTTTCTTTCATGCAGCGCCAAACTGTGCGATACCATATCTTGTGGTTAAAAACTAAGCAAGACACAATTTGTAGTGGTTTTATACAAATATGATTCACAACTTATCCACAGAAAGCTGTGCATAACTTCATTATATTCACCTAAACCACGACTGCTATTAGGCTTGCAGCGATACGCCATTTTGGTATGCTTTTTGAGGACGATTTCACTTCGTTACTTATGTCACTGAAAACATGTTTATTATCCATGTCGTGAATTTTACAGAAATGACTATACTATGCGCCTTGTTCATATTAATAGATGGCATGAATTATAGCTTTTGTGCTTAGGAGAGAGAAAAGTGTCTGCATCCCACCTCACCGATGACCTTCGGATTACAGACTTACGCGAAGTAAGTTCACCTTTGGACGTTCACTCGGAATATCCCATTACCGATATTGCCGCCAAAACAATTTTTGAAACGCGCCAAGCTACCCACCGCATTCTGCATGATGAAGATGACCGCCTTTTGGTCATTGTTGGCCCTTGCTCCATCCATGATACCAAGGCAGCCCTTGAATATGCTGCGTTAATTCAACAAGCACGTGAAAAGTATGCCGATGACTTATTGATTATCATGCGCGTGTATTTTGAAAAACCACGGACAACCGTTGGTTGGAAAGGTTTGATTAACGACCCTCACTTGGATAATTCCTTTGATATTAACGCGGGCATTCGTAAAGCACGCAAACTTTTATTGGATATCAATAATATGGGTGTGCCTGCGGGAACAGAATTTTTAGATTTGATTACGCCGCAATATGTTGCTGATTTGGTCAGCTGGGGCGCGATTGGCGCACGCACCACGGAAAGCCAAGGGCATAGGGAATTGGCATCTGGCATTTCTTGCCCTATTGGTTTTAAAAACAGTACCAATGGTGGCTTTAGCATTGCCATTGATGCTATTGGTGCAGCATCACACCCCCATCACTTCTTATCCCTGACCAAAGAAGGCAAGTCCGCTATTTTTGAAACCAGTGGTAATGATGACTGCCATATCATTCTTCGTGGCGGCAATGATAAACCCAATTATGATGCAGCAAGCGTGGCTCATGCTATTGAAAAGCTTGAAGGCGCAAACATTGAGTCAGGTGTGATGATTGATTTCTCTCATGCCAATTCACTCAAACAACACCAACGTCAAATTGATGTGGGTCATGATGTGGCTGCGCAAATCGCAGCAGGCAACCACAGCATCAAAGGTGTGATGATTGAAAGCCACCTGAATGAAGGCAGACAAAATAATGACCCTGATACACCGCTCAAATATGGGGTGAGCATCACAGATGCTTGTATTTCATGGCAAGATACTGAGCCGATGTTAGAGACTCTAGCCAAAGCTGTGCAACAACGCCGCCAAGCATGAGTGAGTCTTTAAGCGCATTCCAAGCCGTCGTGCTTGGTCTTATTCAAGGTTTAACCGAGTTTCTACCCATTTCATCATCAGCACATTTGGCGTTGGTACCACTTGTATCTCCTTGGCAAGACCAAGGTTTAGCCTTTGATTGCATGGTGCATTGGGGCACATTAACCGCGATTATTTATTATTTCCGCACTGATTTGGCGCTCATGGGTTCTGGGCTTAGCACCACCATCCAACAACGCAATTGGAAAGCCGATAAAGATGGGCAAATGGCGTGGATGATTTTAATTGCCACCATACCCGTCGGCATTATTGGTTTAGCATTCAAAGATTATATTGAGCATGATTTACGCTCAGTGACCGTGATTGGTTGGGCATCGATTGGTTTTGGTTTACTGCTCTGGCTTTCGGACAAAACAGGCAAACAAAAGCGCCATGATAAAGATTGGCGCTTGAATGATGCGCTGATTGTCGGTTTGTTGCAGGCGTTAGCACTTATTCCGGGCACATCCCGCTCAGGCATCACCATGACTGGTGCGCTGTTATTGGGTTATACCCGTGAAGCGGCTGCTCGCTTTTCATTCCTGCTTTCTATTCCCGTCATCTTTTTAGCTGGTGGCTTAAAAATTAAAGACTGGATTGAGCAACCCAACCAAGCCGCAGGATTAGACACCTTACTGCTTGGTTATATCGTATCTGTGGTTTCAGCCTATATTTGTATTCATTATTTTCTTAAATTCTTAAATCAAATCGGCATGGGTCCTTTTGTGATTTACCGTGTCATTTTAGGCAGTGTTTTGCTTTGGATGGTTTGGTAAACCCATGTTAGCCCCGCATATTGACCCTGTTGCCCTGCAGCTCGGGCCAATTGCAATTCATTGGTATGGTTTGATGTATGTGTTTGCTTTTATGTCAGCTTGGAAGTTAGTTCAAATTCAACTCAAAGAACAAAAGCTTTGGGGCACTTCTGTTCAACCTGAACAATTTGAGAATCTATTCACCTTTCTTATTCTTGGCGTCATTTTGGGTGGTCGGATTTGGTATGTCTTGTTCTACAACCCATCCTTTTATTTAGATAACCCTATCAAAGTGTTTTATGTATGGAATGGTGGCATGTCATTTCATGGTGGTTTCTTAGGCTCTGTTTTGGCGGGTTGGTGGTATTGCTCACGTCATAGTTTACCTTACTTAAAGCTACTGGATAACTTTGCTGTGGTTGCCCCACTCGGTCTTGCCTTTGGGCGTTTTGGTAACTTTATCAATGGTGAACTTTGGGGTCGCGTGACTGACCCAAATCAAGTGCCTTGGGCAATGATTTTCCCTGGTGCAGGTGATGTGCCTCGCCATCCCAGCCAACTATACGAATTGGCTTTGGAAGGCATTTTACTGTTCCTTGTTTTATGGTTTACACGCAAAAAACCGTGGAAAAGCGGCACACGTATTGCCATCTTTTTGCTTGGTTATGCCGCCGCACGTATTTTCTGCGAAAACTTCCGCGAACCCGATGCCCAGCTTGGTTTTATCTTTGCCAACATCACCATGGGTATGCTGCAATCCTCTGCCATGGTTATTGCAGGCATTGCCACGCTGATTTGGATTCAGCGTAAAGGTTAGTTCCATGTCTTGGGTGGATAGCCATTGTCATCTTGACCACAAAGCATTTGCCGATGATTTAACCCATGTGCTGCAACAAGCCATGCAAGCTGGCATTGATAAGTTCATTGTCCCCGGGACAGCCTTTCATGCTTGGGAGCAGCAACAAACCTTGGAACAAAAGTATCCCAATATTTATTTGGCGTACGGCATCCACCCTTGGTTTTGTGATTTGCACACCGAAGAACATTTGGAACTACTCGATGACTTGCTTGATGATGCTGTGGCTGTGGGCGAATGCGGCTTAGACTTATCCCCCAATAAACCCGACATCGCAAAACAAACCTACTGGTTTGAAGCCCAACTTGGTTTGGCAGCCAAACATGATTTACCCGTGATTATTCATAGTGTGCAAGCCCATCATTTGGTCACTGAATTATTGGCAAAACATTCAGGTTTGCGTGGTGTCATTCATGGATTTACGGGCAATATCCAACAAGCCCAATCCTTTATAAATCATGATTTTAAAATCGGTATTGGAACGCGTTTATTAAAAGCTGATACAGAGAAAACGAAAAGCTTGTTAAGCCACCTACCTTTAGAACATATTTTGTTGGAAACAGATGCACCTGATGGTTTAGGCAAAGATGCGCGCAACGAACCCAAAGAGTTAATCGTAGTTGCTAATATCGTAGCGAAATTAAGTGGGCACAGTGCCGAGAATGTACTAAATATATGCAGCCAGCATGCCAAGGATTTATTTAAACTATGAGCAACCCATTCTACGAACGCACTGAAATTTTAATTGGCAAAGAGGGTGTAGATTTGCTTGCCAGTAAACATGTGTTGATTGCAGGGCTTGGTGGTGTGGGTGGCGCGGCAACCGAAGCCATGGCGCGCATTGGCATCGGTAAAATGACCTTGCTTGACCATGATCTGGTGGGTTTATCTAATTTAAACAGGCAACTGATTACCCAACAGTCCAATGTGGGCGAGAAAAAAACAGATGTTGCAGCCAAGCGTATCGCCAGCATCAACCCTGATGTGCATATCAATATCCACGATGATTTTATTCATCCTGAAAATGTAGATGAATTGCTTACTGAGTATGAGCCCGACTATGTATTGGATTGTATTGATTCTGTGGTCTGCAAAGCAGCCCTAGTGTATGCATGCCAACAAGCGGGCATCCCTATTGTTTCCGCACTTGGTGCTGGAGGGCGAACTGATGTCAGTAAAACAGAAGTCACCACCTTAAACAAAACCCATACTTGCGGTCTTGCCCGGGCATTACGTGGCAGCTTGAAAAAACTCGGGGGAAATCTCAAATATCCCGTGATTTTCTCATCGGAAAAAGCTATCAATGCTTTGCCGCATGAGCCAATCCCCGGTGAACCTGATGCCAGACCTCGCGCCACCAATGGTACCATTTCATACCTGCCCAATATCTTTGGCTTTATGGTTGCAGGTTATGCCATTAAGCAAATATTGGAAAAAATTAAGGAACCTTCGTCTTACTAACAATCAATTTAATAATATCATCTATAGTATGCGTTTTTTGTGCCTCTGTATCAGAAATAGTAATCCCAAACTCTTCTTCAATACTCAAAATAAGTTCCACATCTGCCATGGAATCAAAGTCCCAAAAAAAGCTTAAATTCTGTGAAAAGTCATCTTCTACTGATAAACATGATAAGTCTTCTTGAAGAACCTCTTCTAAAATAGTTTTCACTTTCTCAATAATTTCAAATGGGACTCCTAAAGCTTGATAATGCTTTTCATAAAATTGTTGAGTAGTTAAGGGGGTTCTTCCCAAAAATAAGGCTGTGACTTTTTCACGTTTTTTCTGCTTCTCTACCTGAGAACTTTTTCTAACGGTAATCACAACAATTATAAATACTGCAAAAATGATAAGGTAGTCCATTAAATCAATCATATCTGCTATTTATACCGTAACAAGATAAATCTAACCAGTTATATTCAGCTCTCTCCCTTGACTGTTAAGTAAACTAATTTACCTTATTCCGCATGATTATAGAACAAAACATACAAATCAACACCTCACCTGATGTCATTTTTAAACAATATCAGGATGTTAGCCATTGGAATACTTGGGATAAAGATGTGTTAGATTCAAGTTTAGAAGGTGACTTTTGCGTAGGAACAACGGGAACACTGAAGCCCATGCATGGCCCAAAAAGCCGATTCATACTCACCGAAGCGAGCCAAGACCAATCTTTTACGACTGAAACCAAGTTGCCACTTTGCAGGTTGATATTTGAGCATCAGCTTACACCCAATGAAAAGGGAACATGGGTAACTCACACCGTCCGCTTTGAAGGTTTACTTAGCCCCATATTTGGTAAACTAATTGGCAATGCTATTAAAAAAGGTTTACCAAATGCTTTAATTGGCTTAAAAAGCGTATGTGAGGCAAGGGAGCATTCATGAGTATATTTGACGTACAAACACCACAAGAAAGTGTTGGTTTTCAATTTTGGAAGCTGCATAACGCATGGTTTAAGCGGGTGAATGCCGTGTTAAAACCCCACCAGTTTACGCACACCCAATTTGTCATGATGGCATCCATTGCATGGTTTGAAGAGCAAGGTAAACAGCCCTCGCAAGCGCAAGTAAGCCAGCTCATGGGCATTGATAAAATGGCATTTTCTAAAGCAGTGCGTCAGCTTGAAGAGCGAAAAATGGTGCTTCGTAAACGAAGCAAAACGGATGCGCGAGCGCGCTCTTTATCACTCACCAAAAAAGCATTAACCCTTGTACCACAAGCCATGAAAGATATTGAATCTATCGACCTTGAAATCTTTGGTGCACTCGGTGAACGCAGGCAAACATTCAATAAAATCTTACTTCTATTGAATAAAGGTTAAGGTTTAATTTTAGCCAGAATATTATGCCCCTGCATTTGATGCAGCGCCACTGCCCCAATATGCATCGCCAATAAGGCTTGTAAGATAACAACCACTGTTTCATGAATTTCCGCAATGGCTTCCACTGCATCGGTTTGCGGGGCTGAGGTGCTCCAACCAAAATAAAGACGGGTGCCTGATATCGCCATGATTGCAGTCGCTAAGAGAATAAAGCCATGCACACTACGCGCAACCGCTTCCCCATCTTCAGGTGGTGCAAGCTTCAATTTCACCCAACCGCTCATTTGCGTGGATAACTCATGTGCCAACTGTTTCCGCCCATCCGCAAACATCCATGGGAATAATTCGCGCCAGTTCGCACCAGGGAGCGATGTCATTGCCAATAAAATGCGAATCACCATCAACCCAGCGATGAATAAGCCCAAAAGTTCATGCACTTCAAAACCCAAGCTTTCTTCCACGCTGCCATCCGCATTCAACACAGGTGCTGCATCACTTTCATGCGCAAATGCAGGTGTCACCAAATGTATGGACGTATGATGCTCTGCTGGTTTTTCAACTTCAGGCACAGTCATCAAATGACCCACGCTAAGTTGTGCAATCACAGCCAGTGCAAACAAGCTATGTAAAATCCGAATAGGTTTAGCGAAGGTTTGTTCAGCCATGATTATTTGCCTGCCAACTGATTCATACGCAAGCGAAGTGCATTAAGTTTGATAAAACCATCCGCGTCCTTCTGGTTATACGCGCCTTCATCATCTTCAAATGTGCATAAACGCTCATCAAATAATGAATTGTCCGAACGGCGACCAAGCACCATCACGTTGCCTTTATACAGTTTCAGGCGTACATCACCATTCACCGTGGCTTGAGATGCATCAATCGCTGATTGCATCATGCGTGTTTCAGGGGCAAACCAATAACCATTGTAAATCAGTTTGGCATACCGTGGCATCAATTCATCTTTCAAATGCGCTGCTTCTCTATCCAAGGTAATGCTCTCAATCGCCCTATGCGCTTTAAGCATAATCGTACCACCCGGTGTTTCATAACAACCGCGTGATTTCATACCTACATAACGATTTTCCACAATATCAATGCGACCAATACCATGTTTACCACCCACGCGATTCAACTCACGCAACACTTCCGCAGGCGTCATGGTTTTGCCATTGATGGCAACAATATCGCCACCTTTATAGGTCAATTCAATTTCTTCAGGCGTATCGGGTGCATTTTCAGGCGAGACTGACCAACGCCACATGTCTTCACCTGGTGCAACCCAAGGGTCTTCCAAATCATAACCTTCATAAGAAATATGCAATAAATTCGCATCCATAGAATACGGCGACTTGGAATTTTCACGTTTGCGCTCAACTGGGATATTATGTTTATCGCAATATGCCAACATATCATTACGCGAGTTCAAATCCCATTCGCGCCACGGCGCAATCACTTTCACATCAGGCTTAAGCGCATAAAAACCGAGCTCAAAACGCACTTGGTCATTGCCTTTGCCGGTTGCGCCATGGGCAACCGCATCCGCACCTTCGATGTTGGCAATCTCAATCATACGCTTGGAAATTAATGGGCGGGCAATCGATGTGCCCAATAAATATTCGCCTTCATAAATCGCATTGGCGCGGAACATAGGGAATACAAAATCGCGTACATATTCTTCGGTTAAATCATCAATATAAATCGCAGATGCACCACAGGCTTCAGCTTTGCTGCGCGCTTCTTCAACTTCTTCACCCTGCCCAATATCAGCAGTGAATGTCACCACTTCACATTGATAGGTGTCTTGCAACCATTTGAGGATGATGGATGTATCCAACCCACCTGAATATGCTAATACAACTTTATTCACCGACATAATAACTCCAAATTGACCAAACTTACTTCAACGCAGGCGAAGCCTATCGTTTTTTTATTACAGGGCTATGACTATTCAAAATTTCATGGGCAGCCAAACAATCCGCTTGAATTTGCGCTGCCAAATCATCGGCACTCACAAATGCTCTATCTTCTCGAATCCGTTTTACAAAATGCACTTTGAGACGCTTGCCATACAAGTCTTGTTGGGTGTCCAACAAGTGCGTTTCCAGCAACAGTGTGCGCCCATGAAATGTCGGGCGATAACCCAAATAGGCTGCCGATTTCACCTTTTTACCATCGTACTCCGACCATGCCGCATAAATACCCACAGGTGGATGTGTTAAATCTTTGACTTGAATATTAGCAGTGGGGAAACCCATTTTACGCCCACGTTTTTCGCCATGCCCCACGCGCCCAGAAATAGAATAACAATGCCCCAACAAATCATTTGCCAAATCAAAGTCTGCCGCCTCAATCGCTGAACGAATACGACTGGATGATACCACCGCACCATCCAGTGCAAAGGCTGCCGCTTCACTGACTGTAAACCCATGTGCATCGCCAAGTTTGCGCATCATATCCGCTTGACCCTGCCTATCTTTGCCAAAAGCAAAGTCATAACCCACATGAATATGTTTAAAACCTAAGCTGTTATATATATGACGCATAAAATCTTCTGCGCTCATGGATGCCAAGGTTTGGTTAAAATGCAGCAACAATACCGCATCCACACCTGCATCCTTCAAATCTTCCAATCGTTCATGCAAATGCGACAAACGGCGCGGTGCTTCTTCAGGAAATAAAAATGCTCTGGGGTGCGGCTCGAATGTAATCACCACAGATTTGGCATCATCCAATGCCGCTGCATGACCATTCAATTCTGCCAACACTTGCTGATGCCCCATGTGTACACCATCAAAATTTCCAATGGTAATGGCGCAACCGTTTAGGTTTGCTTTTTTCGCAGCATCAAAGGAACGCAAAACTTTCATGGCTCTAGGCTAAGATTTCAGCCTCTAAAGTAAATCAATATCCTACCAGCAACTAGATATAATCGCGCATCTATGCTAAGTTATATAAATAGTGGCGCATCAATTGCTACAAAGAAAACAAAAGCAGTAAGGAGGTATAGTGCTTAACAGCCAACACACAATACCGTCAAAGCTACCTGACTTATCGTCAGAGCAACAGGTCATTAAAGCGCAAGTCTATTTGCTCTTTAAAACTGCACGCCGTGGTATTATCGGCAATGCCTTAGCTGCTATATTTTTAAGTTATATGCAAGCGCATACCATTCCGCTTGTAACCAATATAGTTTGGACATTAAGTATCATCAGCGTTCTAATTCTTCGTTCTTACTGTTATTTCACTTTTCACAAAAAACCACCCCAAGACGATGATATTCTCATTTGGAAAAAGCGTATGATATTACACGTTACGCTAACAGGAGCATTGTGGGGGCTAGCAGCTTTTTTCATGTTCCCTGCCAATGATTTTCAGTTTCAAGCTGTGACCATGATTATTCTTGCTGGTATGGCAGCGGGTTCTGTAACCACCTTATCACCTTTAAGGGAAACTGTGTGGGCTTTCCTTTCCTTAGCCTTAATTCCTTTGATTATCCGACTATATTTAGAAGACACTGCAGTAACGACCAGTTTCTCTTTCTTAGCCATTGTATATTTACTATTCTTATACAGTTCATCAGCAATTATATACCGAACTATTCGAGAAAACGTCATCTTTCGTATTACGTCCCTAGCTCAACAAGGGGTGCTCAAAGCCTCAAAAGTTTCACTACAAAAAACGTCAGACATCCTAGAAATGATTGCCAAAGGGCTACCCGCCAAGTCGGTATACCATGCCATAATTCTTTATTATGAATCTTTACACACGGGGCTTCGCTGTTCCATTCTAGAACTTGATGGCTCAACCTTAAAACATGGAGCTGCGCCCAATCTGCCCGAAGCCTACTGCAACGCTGTTGATGGTCTAACCATTGGTCCAAAAGTTGGTTCATGTGGTGCCTCCACATATACTGGGGAACGTGTTATTGTTGAAGACATTGAAACCGACCCCAAATGGAAAGACTTTAAAACCTTGGCGCTCTCGCATAACTTGCACTGCTGCTGGTCTGAACCTATTAAAGATGCCCGTGGTCATGTTTTGGGGTCATTTGCCATGTATTATGACCACCCTGCTTTGCCAACAAAAGCAGAATCTGATGATTTAACTGCCGCCAGTCGGCTAGTCGGCATTGTGATGGAGCGGGAGCACCGAAAACATTTATTGAAGAAAATGCACTGCTCTTTTGAGTATGCCGAAGAAGCGATTGCGATTTCTTCGTTAGAGGCACAAATAGAGTATGTAAACCCTGCTTTTGAAGCGTTAACAGGTTACTCATCTGAAGAACTGATTGGGAAATATAGCCGAATCCTCCGTAGCCCTATTCACCCAGACTCTTTTTATATTGATATGATGAACACCCTTAAACAAGGTAAGATATGGCATGGTGAAGTCAGTATTAAGCGTAAGAATGGTACACTGGTTGATGTCGAAAGAAGCATCTCTCCGATTCTAGACGAAAATAACACACCACTTTTCCATGTGGTGATGCAACGTGATATTAGCCAACAAAAAGAAATGGAAGCTAATTTCCATCAAGCCCAGAAAATGGAAGCCATAGGTACACTTGTCGGAGGTATTGCCCATGATTTTAATAATATCTTGGCAGGTATAACTGGCAACGTATATCTCGCCAAAAAAACAATACAAGACAACCCTAAAGCACTGGATAAAATCACCCGTATTGACCAGCTAACAGATCATGCCTCTGGGCTAATTAAACAGCTCTTAACCTTTTCACGGAAAGATACGGTACATATGCAAGTTGTCTGCTTACCCGAACTCATCAAAGAAATATTCAGCCTATTGCGAACATCTATACCCGAAAACATCGAGGTGCATTATGATATTACAAATGAGGGCATGCAGGTTTTAGGGGACAAAACCCAAATTCACCAAATCTTGCTCAATCTTATCAACAATGCACGCGATGCTGTTGCCCAGCACGCAAGCCCCACCATTACGCTTCAATTACACTTGTTTGATGCCCGGTCTTTAAACACTAAAAACCATGCCTACTTTAAACCTCAAACCTATGCCCATCTTTCTGTTCACGATAACGGTACTGGTATCCCCCAAGAAACCATCAAATTTTTATTTGAACCCTTCTATACCACAAAAGAAGTTGGGAAAGGCACAGGGTTAGGGCTTGCCATGGTCTTCGGTGCAGTTAAAAGACATGATGGCTTTATTGATGTTACAAGTGTCGAGGGTGAAGGTTCAAGTTTTCATGTTTACTTCCCACTGATCAGCGATGACTCACAGCCATCGCATTCACCTGCCCTCAACACAAGCGTACTCTCAGGTAACCAAGAGGTCATCTTACTCATCGATGATAATAAAGATGTTCTTGAAATGAGTGCAGAGCTTCTTGAAGACCTAAAATATAAGGTGCTTCAAGCAACTAATGGTCTTGACGCCGTTAAGGTATTTAAAGATAATCAACATAATATCAGCTTGGTAATAACAGATATTGTCATGCCTAAAATGGGTGGCGCTGAAGCTGTGGCAGAAATGCGTAAAACAAACCCTAATATTCAAGCCATTTTTACAACAGGTTATGACCAAGATACTGCCCGAACCAAAAGCCTTATTCATGGGGATGATACTGTGTTAAGTAAACCTTATGACATCGAAGAATTAAGCCAAGTTATTCAACAAAAACTAAATGATACTGCAAGCTAACTTCTAAAATAAATGATAATAAGGTGATAACCAAACTTGGATTTTACTGGGCCATGCACTTTAGATAGTGCTTTGTTAAAAATAACCTGTTCCACAGGTTTGACCAACTGCCCCTTAAACACCTCACCCAAGTCTCCGCCGCGTTTACGCGTTGGGCATGTGGAAAACTTGCGCGCCAACTTGGCAAAGTCTTCGCCTTTATCCAGCTTTTCTTTGATGGATTCCGCTTCGGGTTTGGTTTTGACCAGAATGTGTTTCGCCATTGCACTTTTCATTCTTTTATCCTTCCCGACAAGCTTGAGAATTGAAGCCTTTGGTGTATCCACACATATTGAGGCATATAATGCACACTATCAAGGCAGAGCATTCTTTAGAATTGAAGCCGTTGGTATCTAGGCGCGAGATGCAGCACAGGTAGCTTTAGACCACCTGCAAAGCGAGTAACAACGATAACAATGGTTTCAAACTCAAGAAACGCCTTGAGACTTGAGGTATTCTTCGTACGTCCCATGATAATCTGTGATACCATTCTCAGTAATTTCAATGATGCGTGTCGCCAACGATGATACAAATTCCCTATCATGGGATACAAAAATCAATGTACCTTCGTAACGTTCTAAAGCTGAATTTAACGACTCGATAAATTCCATGTCCATGTGGTTGGTTGGCTCATCGAGCAACAATACATTGGGGTTTTGGAACATGAATTTACCAAACAACATGCGCCCTTTTTCACCACCAGACAATTGCTGAACACGTTTCTCAATATCCTGCTTAGAAAACAACATACGCCCTAGATTTCCACGGATTTCCTGCTCACCATGTTCATCTTTTTTCCACTGCGCCATCCAATCAAACACCGTTTCATTATCTTTAAAATCGTGGGTGTGGTCTTGGGCATAATAACCCACATTGGCATTTTCAGACCATTTGACTTCGCCTGTATCAACTTCCAAATCACCCGCAAGGCAACGCAATAATGTTGTTTTACCAATACCATTGGCACCAATCACTGCCACGCGCTCCCCTACAGGCACCATCAAATCAAACTTTTTAATCACCTGCTGCTCATCAAAGCTTTTGCTTACACCTTTAAGCTCCAAAGCAATTTTGAATAGCTTCTTATCTTGGGTAAAGCGCATAAAAGGCATGATGCGGCTGGACACTTTGACTTCATCCAGCTTAATTTTATCCAATTTTTTGGCGCGTGATTGGGCTTGTGTGGCTTTGGATGCATTCGCAGAAAAGCGGCGCACAAAGGCTTGAAGTTCTGCAATCTCGCCTTCTTTTTTGGCATTGCTTTGCAAGAGTTTCTCTTGCACCAAGGCTGCAGCTTCCATGTAGTCATCATAATTGCCGGGATACAAACGAATTTCGCCGTAATCCACATCCGCCATATGTGTACATACACTGTTTAAGAAATGCCTATCATGCGAAATAATAATCATGGTTGCATTCTGCGCCATAATCACGGTTTCCAACCATCGAATCGCATTGATGTCCAAGTTATTCGTCGGCTCATCCAGTAGAATAATATCAGGGTTACCAAACAAGGCTTGGGCAAGTAAAACACGAAGTTTCAAACCTGGCGCAATGGATTTCATTTTTTGATAATGCAATTCAATCGGCACATTCATGCTTAGCAACAAATCACCTGCATTGGCATCAGCACTATACCCATCCAATTCAGCAAATTCTGCTTCCAAATCACCAGCACGCATACCATCTTCTTCGCTCATCTCAGGCAGCGCATAAATCGCATCTTTTTCTTCTTTGATTTTCCACAGTTTTTCGTAACCCATCATCACTGTATCAAGCACACTAAACTCTTCAAAGGCGAAATGGTCTTGGCGCAGTTTACCAATGCGTTGATGTTCACCAATTTGCACAGAGCCAGCAGTGGGCACCAAATCACCACCCAAAATCTTCATAAATGTGGACTTGCCGCAGCCATTGGCGCCAATCAAACCGTAACGATTGTTATCGCCAAATTTGACCGTGACGTTTTCAAACAGGGGCTTTTGCCCAAATTGCATTGTGATACCAGTTGTAGAAATCATTGTTATAACCGTGACGAACTTAAATTAATCACTACGCAGCATACATAATGATTTTGAAGGGAGACGCAGAATAGGGTCGGATTAAAGATATACAAGGAAAGCACACCATGTAAGATTTTTTACTAGCAAAATATCAGTCCAAACTCTAGTGTTGATCGCGCTGTATGTAAGGGGAGAGTCATGTCAAAACAAGTTAAACCTTTTTTGAAATGGGCAGGAGGTAAGACACAACTTCTCAGTGATATTCAGTCCCGTTTTCCTTTTCAAAAGCATGATGAGTTCACTTTTATTGAGCCATTTGTCGGCAGTGGTGCTGTCCTTTTTTGGGTGCTCAACACTTTTCCTAATGTAAAAAAATGTGTCATCAATGACATCAATGCCGATCTTATCAATACCTACAATATCATTCGCGATCATGTGGATGCCCTCATTAAGCAGCTGGCAAAATGGGAAAAGGAATATCACCAGTTAGCTGAAAACCAAGAGTTAAAAAAAGAATACTACTATGCCAAGCGCGTAGCGTTTAACACAAAAGAAGAAAGCGAACTTAACCAAGCAGCTTTGTTTATTTTCTTAAATAGAACCTGTTTTAATGGTTTGTACCGTGTCAATAGGAGTGGTGGTTTTAATGTGCCTATTGGCAGCTATAAAACGCCTAGAATTTGTGATGCTGAAAACCTGAAAAAAGTAAGCCAAGCACTACAAAGGGTAACTATTCTTCATGGTGACTTTGAAGAAACGGTTAAATATGCCGAAGAAAACACCATGTTTTATCTCGATCCGCCATACAAACCCCTTAGCGAATCATCTAGCTTCAATGCTTATGCAAAAGGTGAGTTTAACGATAGTGAACAAGTCCGCTTAAAAAGCTTTTGCGACACTTTGGATAATCAAGGTCACGCATGGATTCTAAGCAACTCTGATGTCAGCCAGATGAAAGAGAAGAACATGTTTTTTGATGATTTATATTCAGATTATAAAATCAATAGAGTTTTAGCTAAACGAGCTATTAACTCCAATTCGGCAAAACGTGGCAGTATCCATGAGCTTCTTATTACCAACCAAGTGAGTGAGTGTCGCTTAAGGTGAAGAAGTTAACAGGGTGGCTAAATCTTAAATCAGATAATGAACTCTTTGACTATTTTCAAAATACTTTAAAGCTCAAGGGTATTACTCAATGGGATTATTATGTGAATTGGGACAAAGTTTACCGTGGGGTTCTTCCGTATGAAAAAGAGTTGAACCTATTGAATGTGCTGATTGGCAAAGATGATATTTTCACTGAACTCACCAACTTAATTTTAGAATACCCTAAAGTTGTGAATGCAATCCCTCTCTTGCTAGCCATTCGTTTTAAAACAAAGAAAGACCAAGAATTTAATATCTTAATTGATCCAGTAAATTATCAGTACGACAACTTTGACCTTTCCATCAAAGAGCCAAATCAAGAAGAAGCGCGAAGTATTGCAACTTTCTTTATCAATTCAGGGCTAGGCAAACTTGTTCAAGATAAGAAAGTGAAAAACCTTGTTGATTTTGCAACAGGTGTGGAAGTCGGGCTAGACAGCAATGGTCGTAAAAATAGAGGCGGCCATCAAATGGAAAACTTGGTGGAACGCTATATCCAAGAAGTTTGCAACGAACTAAACCTACCTTACCTCAAAGAAGCAAATGCAAAAGCTATCAAAGGTGCTTGGGATATCGAAATTCAAGTGGATAAATCTTCGCGTAGGATTGATTACGTAATCAATAAAAATGGCAAACTCTTTTTCTTTGAAGTGAACTTCTACAATGGTGGTGGCTCAAAGCTAAAATCCACTGCTTCAGAGTATATTAAAATGAATGAATATTGGAATAATCAAAATATTGAGTTTATTTGGATTACAGACGGTGCTGGATGGCTAACCACATTAAAACCATTGAGGGAATACTTTGATAAAGCTAGGTACTTATTAAACTTAGAAATGCTTCGATCCAGCATATTAAAAAAGGTGTTCAATTGACTAATTTACCTAATATGATCTCTAGAGGGATGGAACCTCTGTTTATATTCAAAGTAAATGGATCTTATATACTTGGTGTATATCAAGGAGGATTATCGGACTTCGATCTTTTGCTAAAATATAGGCAAAAGGATGCACATTCAAAAAGTGGCTGGTCTCGTATTAGAACACCTAAACATGTTCACTGGGCAGTGGATATGATTATAAAAATGAATACTGAGTCTGCACAAACCAAAAAGTTTATTGAAAGCCTTCTTAAATACTGGGATACAGTTGAACCGTTAAAAACGAGAAAACAACAAGTTGATCTATTAAGTGACAAGCTAATAGAAGAAGTTGGTGAGGAAGCTCGTCAATATAAAAAGCTTGCTAATAAAGGTGAGTATAGCCTAAAGTTCCTATTACTTGTTGCTAAACTCCTTATGGTACAGGAAAAAACAAATCTCCATACTGCATTTATGTTTAAGGAACTTTTAGATGCCCTTCTTGATGGGAAGGATATTTTTAAAATCATATCAATTGCAACTCATAGATAATGCTAAAAAGCCATTATAAATCTGTAACAAAAGATTTTACTTTAATTCATAATGATTCAATAAAGTTACTCCCAAAATTTAAGTTTGAATTTGATATGATTTTTGCGGATCCACCTTACTTTTTATCCAATGATGGTTTAACCATCAACAATGGTAAGGTAGTCAGTGTAAACAAAGGCAAATGGGATAAGTCACAGGGTGCAAAAGAAATGAACAAGTTTAACCGAAGGTGGTTAAAACTTGCTCGAAACAAATTAAAAGATAATGGCTCCATTTGGATCAGTGGCACAGCTCATAATATTTTTAATATAGGACAGTTATTAACCGAGTTAGACTTCAAAGTTTTAAATATTATTACATGGGAAAAGACCAATCCACCACCCAACTTTTCATGTAGATATTTTACGCATTCCACAGAGTTTATTATTTGGGCAAGGAAGCATGAAAGAGTACCGCATTATTATAACTATGCCCTTATGAAAGAACTAAACGATGGTAAACAAATGAAAGACGTATGGCGGTTACCTGCCATTGCAAAGTGGGAAAAATCTTGTGGTAAGCATCCCACGCAAAAACCATTATCCTTACTCACAAGGGTTGTCCTTGCATCCACACAAAAAGGTGCATGGATATTGGATCCTTTTGCTGGGAGTAGCACTACAGGCATTGCTGCGAATTTATTAGGACGAAGATATTTAGGCATTGATCAAGAAAAAGAATTCTTGGAAATCAGCAAGGCTAGGAGGTTAGAAATTGAGAACCCTGCTATTGCTAATTTATACCGTTCAAAAATCAGAGGGTTTATAGATAAACAACAGCTTTCAACGTTTATTACTAATGAACCTGAAAGTGAATATTTAGTTCAATCTCTTGATGAAATTATCAAGTAAATGCTAGAAAGTCCCACCATTCCAGCCAAACATGACACGCTCAGGAGCTGAAAATTCGATATAGACCCGTGATGGGTCGATAGCTAAAGATTGATGTAAAAACCCACTCAATTGTTTGGATAATTTGGTCGTTTGACCACTGGTTAAACCCAAGCTTTTGAGGTTACAAAAGGCAAGCGGTTCAGAAGTGCCTGCAAAGCTCATCGTTTGTTTGTCAGACAATTGAATCATCACATAACTTTCAGGTTTACCCAATAGTGATGCGACAAGGCTTGAAGCATCTGTCAAAAAGCTATCTTTATCCGCCACTGCCATATTGGTATTGACTTGAAACACAGGCAAAATTAAACGCCGACGTGCTGCTTAAATGCTGTGATGGTGTTGGCAAGCAACATGGTGATGGTCATAGGCCCAACACCGCCAGGTACAGGTGTAATCCAACCTGCTCGTTTGGATGCAGCCTCAAAATCTACATCACCCGTGAGTGAGCCATCTTCTAGCCGATGAATGCCCACATCAATCACAATCGCACCTTCTTTAATCCATTCGCCTTTGATAAGACCTTGTTTACCCGCCGCCGCAATCACAATATCAGCACGTTCGATATGGGATTGTAAGTTTTCGGTAAAACGATGGCAAACCGTCACCGTTGCCCCTGCAAGCAATAATTCCAAAGCCATCGGGCGACCTACGATGTTCGATGCACCCACCACCACAGCTTCTTTGCCATGCCATTTGATGCCAGTGGTCTCAATGAGTTTGATGCAGCCATAGGGTGTGCAAGAACGCAGTGCAGGTTGACGCACTGCGAGCGAGCCTACATTAAACGGGTGAAAACCATCCACATCTTTGTCGGCATCAATCGCATTTAACACTTTATCGGCATTGATATGCGCGGGCAAAGGAAGCTGCACCAAAATACCATCCACTTTAGGGTCTGCGTTCAGCTCAGCAATCAAACCCAACAAATGTTCTTTGCTGGTATCCGCTGGCAACTCAGAAGAAAACGAAGCGATTCCGACTTTTTCACAAGCAACTTTTTTATTTTTGACATAAACATGTGATGCAGGGTCATCACCGACAAGAATCACAGCCAAACCCGGCGCTCGTCCATGCGAGGTTGTTAGCCCCGCAACTTCAACCTGCATTTCATCTTTGAGCTTCGCAGCTAAGGCTTTGCCATCAATAATTTGGGCAACCATGTTAAACCACAAACCCTTTGCTGCCACGGCGCATGCCTACTGGGCCTGTGCGCGTGGATTCAATAACATATTCATCATCAACACTGGCTAAAAATTCATCCAAAGCTTCAGGCGTGCCTGCAAACTCAGCAATAAAATAATTGCCCGCTTCATGATCGATAATGTTTGCGCCTGCTTGCTCTGCCTTCTCGCGCAAATCACCCGCATCAATGGCTTTCACCATCAACATGCCACGCTCTAAATGTACCGCGTATGAAATGTCTTCCACTTTAATCACGGGAATCAATTTGTTGAGTTGCTTCTTAATTTGCTCAATGATTTTTTCATCACCATGCGTCACCAAAGTTAAACGACTCACCGTTTCATCTAAGGTTGGCGCAACATTGAGTGTTTCGATGTTGTAACCACGCGCAGAAAACAAACCTGCAATGCGGGTCAACACACCGAACTCATTTTCAACTAAAATTGTAATTGTATGTCTCATTTCATTTACCCACGAAAATCAGGATTTTTGTTCAAGTACAAGGCGAGTCAGCTTCGAGAAGCGGAGTGTATTTCGATAATACATGAGCATCACAGAAGCTGGCACAACGCTGGAATCGGGAAAAAAGACGACTTTCCCTCATCATGCCAACACCATCTCATTCAGTGCCGCACCTGCTGGCACCATCGGGAATACATTTTCTTCTTTCGCCACCGCAATATCAAGGAAAACAAAGCTTTCTTGGCTACCAAATGCCACTTCCAAGGCTTTGTCTAACTCATCCAAGGTGTCCACTGTGATACCCACACCACCATAGGCTTCTGCCAACTTGGCAAAGTCAGGCAATGAATCAAAGTAGGAGTGCGAAAAACGCGATTCGTGGAACATTTCTTGCCACTGGCGCACCATGCCCATGTAAGCATTGTTTAATAACACGACCACGATTTTCTGGCGATATTGGTATGCCGTTGCCAGCTCTTGGATACACATTTGAATGGAGGCATCACCCGTAAACACCACAATCGGTTCATCAGGAAAAGCCATCGCAGCACCCACGGCTGCAGGAAGACCATAACCCATGGTGCCAAGCCCGCCCGAAGTGAGGAATTTATGCGGTTCTCTAAAACCATAATGTTGCGCTGCCCACATTTGATGTTGCCCCACATCAGTGGTCACAATCGCATTACCCTTGGTGATGTCATGCACTTTATGAATCACAGTTTGTGGCTTAATTGGCCCTTCCGTGCTTTGTTCAAAACCAAGCGAATCTTTAGCGCGCCACTCATCAATTTGCTGCCACCACAATTTCAAAGCTTCAACATCAGGCACGCCACCTTGATGGCTTAATTCTTCCAACATTTGTTGTAAAACAATGCCCACATCACCAACAATGGGTAAATCCGCATCAACATTTTTAGAAATCGATGTCGGGTCAACATCAATATGAATAATCTTGGCATCTGGTGCAAAGGCATTCAGGCGACCTGTTACGCGGTCATCAAAACGCGCACCAATGGACACCAATAAATCACAATGCGATACCGCCATATTCGCTTCATACGTGCCATGCATACCCAACATGCCAACAAAGTGTTTATCATCAAACGGAATGCCGCCAAGCCCCATCAAGGTGTTGGTGACAGGTGCATTGAGCTGATGTGCTAATGTTTTCAACAACGCAGCTGAACCCACCGCATTCATAATGCCACCACCCGAATACAACATCGGGCGTTTGGCTTTTAACATCGCTTTAATCGCTTTCTTGATTTGCCCAGAATGCCCAGACGTTTTAGGCTGATATGAACGCATATTCACTTCTTCAGGCCACTCAAACTCACACTTGGCAAAACCCAAGTCTTTAGGAATATCCACCACAACCGAACCAGGGCGGCCTGTGGTCGCAATATGAAAAGCTTGGCGAATGGTCATCGCCAAATCTTTCACATCTTTGACCAAGAAATTATGCTTGGTGGCAGAACGCGTGATACCAATAATATCCGCTTCCTGAAATGCGTCCGTACCTATCAAAGCCAGCGGTACTTGACCTGTGAAACAAACATTGGGAATGGAATCGGCGTTGGAGTCCGCCAAACCTGTGATGGCGTTGGTCGCACCCGGCCCTGAAGTTACAAGAGAAACACCACACTTTCCCGACACACGTGCATAACCATTGGCAGCATGAAGGGCTGCTTGCTCATGGCGCACCAAGATATGCTTGAAATGGCTTTGTTGGAAAATGGCATCATAAATCGGCAGCACCGCACCACCCGGGTAGCCAAAAATGACTTCCACGCCCTCGCGTTTCAAACATTCTACAAAAATTTCAGCGCCAGTCATTTGCATGGGAAATCACCCTAAACCTAATAATATCAAAGAGCGGCAGGCTAAAACGCCCGTTGTCAGTGTCAAACACTTAAAAACAAGTTATTTTTTATGGGTTTACTATATTTTTCCAATTATTTCCTGGCGTAATCTGCCCGCCGCTCACATCATGCAACGCACCTGTAACTGCCGATAAAGTATTCACTTCGCCAGCCAGTGTGCGCTCAGCAAGCACCGCAAATGCCACCGCTTCCACCGCTTCAACAGGCAAACCTACATCGGTTGTGGTTTGCACTTGTGCAGAGTTTAATAAGTCCGCAAGGCGTTGTTTCAAATGATGATTTAATGCCCCTCCCCCACACAATAACCATGTCTCAGGTGGCTCAGGAAGATGCTGCAAAACATCAACAATACTTTGCGCCGTCAGCTCACATGCTGTTGCCATTTTATCGGCATCGGGAATATCCACAGCCATGATTTGATGCACCACATCGTCACCAAAATCTTCTCTACCCGTGGAACGCGGCGGTGTTTTTTTGAAAAAAGGATGTTGTAATAAATCATCCAACAACGCTTGATTCACCTGACCCATGGCTGCCAACTCCCCATCTTTATCATAACAAAAGCGGGCATCAGTCATGGTCTGCATCAGCGCATCCATCACCATATTGCCCGGCCCAGTGTCAAAACCTAAAACGACACCATCTGCACCAAGGTAAGTGATATTGGCAATGCCACCGATGTTTAACACAGCAATATTTTTATCTTCTTGTGCAAATAAGCGTTGATGCACAAAGGGAACAAGTGGTGCACCTTGCCCACATGCCGCAATATCACGTTTCCTAAAATCCGACACCACAGTGATGCCTGTTTTCTCTGCAATGGTCGCTGAATCGCCGATTTGCAAAGTAAACGGCAAACTGTTTTCAACACCAAGTGGACGATGGCGAATGGTTTGCCCGTGTGAACCAATCGCTGTGATTTGTTCAGGTGTTAACCCCGCCTTCTGGAGAACATGATGCGCAGCGGCGGCAAACGCAAAACCAAGCTCTCTATCCAACACGCCCATGGCATCAATTTCATGAAACCCCGGCTGGTTTAAATGCAACAATGGCTCTTTGAATTTATCTTGAAGTTCAAACGTATCAAAGCAAACCAGCTCAACATCATCACCTGCGATTTTAACCACTGCCGCATCAATACCGTCTAACGATGTACCTGACATCAAACCAATGTAAAGCTTGGATTGTTGACCTATCAATGCCATTGGCTACTCCCCACCTTCAGCTCTTTTTTTGGTGTTTTGCAACACTTTAACCACCGTTTCTTTGGTCAAATAGTCCACAATCCAACCCAAACCAAACGGCACATGTCCTGGGTCAGTTTTGGTGTAATAGTGCAACAGTGTTTCTTGGTTTCCTATGGCTGTAAGCTGCCAATAACCCACCGTGCTTTTCACAGTTTCTTCTGCAGGAACACCTTGCCATGGTATCGAGTGCCACGCCATGCGCCAATCAGGAGGTGTGATGATATAGTCCAATGCTAATCGGTAGCGTTTTTGAACACCAAAAGGCAAGTCCAAATAATAATTCACTTGTGCGCCATTCTTGTCTTTCGACAACACTTCGGTACGCGCCAAGTTCGGCATAAATTCGGGCAAGTGTTCATAATCGGTAATCACGGCAAACACTTGTGATGGCTTGACTTTAATGCTGAGAAAAGCGTTTATTTCTTTAACATAACCTTTGCCCACCGATGCGGCATGCAAGACCAACTTGCCCTTTTCTAGCTGAGCTTGATCTTGCGCTGAAAGCCCCCAATCACTACCTGCCCATGCATTGCCGCTCAACAGCGTTACGCTTAGACATGTTGCGATGCAGAGTCTGGAAGTTAAAGCCAACCAAGCACCATCTTGCTTACTTCGCTATCTGCCCAATCCAAATCGCCAATATGCCTTTTGCTGATATTCCCTTCTGCATCAACAACAATGGTTGTGGGCAAACCACGCACGCCCAATGCCATGGTTTGACGTTGGTCACCTAAATTAAGCGGTGCGTGGATACTTTTTTTATCATAAAAATGTTTTGCACCTTCAAGGTCATAATCCAAAGAAATCATCACTACCTTCACATCAGGATGCGCTTGCACCCAGTTGTTCATCTTAGGCATTTCTGTGCGGCATGGTGGGCACCAACTTGCCCAAAAATGGAGGATCACAGGTTGCCCTTTATAGCTATCCAGTTGCACGGTTTCACCCTTCTCATTACTCCATTGGTATTCAATACTTTGCGCAGCCATAGGCGCAACCAACAACATCACCAAAATCATCCAAATGTTTCTCATATACTCTCCGTGTTCAGTTTTGTGTATTGTTGTCGAACACCACATCACAAACTTACAGCCTAACCACCAATTTCCTTACATGCTGATACAATCCGTGTTTCACATTCCGCCAAAATATCATTGCGTTTTTTCTCTTGCACGTTTTCTGCGGAAATCGACGGTAATATGCGTACAATGATAGTACCTGGATATTTTAAGATTTTACCCTTAGGCCAACATGTACCAGCATTATGTGCCACAGGCAGTATGGCAACATTAGCTTTTTTTGCCAACATCACTGCGCTGGGTTGATATTTGCCTGACTTCCCTACTGGCATCCTAGTTCCCTCTGGAAATACCACCACACAACGCCCTGCTTTGAGTTGATCCTGACCTTGTTCATTAACTTGCTTCAAAGCTTCTCTTGGGTTGCTACGTACAATCGCAATAGAGCCTAAGGCAAAAAGAGCCCAACCAAAAATAGGGATATACAACAGTTCTTTTTTTAAAATCCAAACAAATGGCGGCAACAGAGTAGGAAATGTAGTAGTTTCCCACGTGGATTGATGATTGGATACAATCACGCAAGGCTCGTTGGGGATATGTTCTTTACCTTCAATCTTGACCTTGATGCCACAAAACACACGCAACAACGCATTACCACACCAGCCCCAAAGGTTACCGACTTGCCATGCCGCATCACGACCCAATACCCGTGTAATCAACACAAGTATTGCAATGCCAATGGTGCATGGAATAAAAAAAATATAAAACAACAATGATCGTAGTAGTATCATGGCAACCCTCTTGTTACTCATCCAAAATCATGACTGCAGCCTCAGCCAAATTGTCAAATACCTGCAAATTTGGCATCAACACCTTGGATTTTTCAAGAATAACATCTGCATCCCCGTAACCACTACGCACCAGTATCGCAGCAATGCCCGCCGCATGAGCTGCCTGCACATCGCGGTAGGAATCACCAATCATCACAACTGTGCCTTTATCCTGAACATCCAACGCCTTAAATGTGTCTAGCAACATACCCGGAAAAGGTTTGCGGCAAGCGCACCCATCATCAGGCCCATGCGGGCACACGGCAATATAATCAAAGCTACCACCTGCTTGTTCTGTTTCGGCAATCATTTTGGCTTGAATAGAATCAAACATAGCTTGGTCTATCATGCCACGCCCCAATGCCGATTGATTGCTGCAAACGGTAACTTGTTTGCCTGCTTGTTTCAGCTTGGTAATGGCTTCAAGGCTGCCTGGAATAGGTAACCATTGTTCAGGGCTTAAGATATAATCTGGGGAATCAAAATTAATGACTCCATCACGGTCAAGAATAACAGTTTGGATATGGTTCATGGCGCAAACATACGCATCAAAGCATCAAACATAAAGACTAGCGAAGTTGAATAACTGCATTACTAGTGACTTTATAGATACTTGAAGCGTTGCTACCTGTTTGTTCCACACTGGGTAACACTTTATTTAGATGTCGATGATAACGAAACCTTGTGCGACAATGAAGTGGCAGCAAAGGTTGGCTTTTACGATTGAAGCTACTGGATAACATCAGCCCACCACAAGCCTTAGCCAATTGTCGTGTTTGACTATCGCTATCCACACGAACAGCAATATAACCGCCTTGATAACATGCAGAATGCAAATGTTTTCGTGCTTTAAACACCAATGTCACCGCACCTGCCCACGATGTTTGCGCAAGCTTTCTTAAATCTTTGGAAATATACACCGCTTGCCGTAATGCGGTTTGCTTGGCATCGGCAAGCAATAAAAACGGTGCTTGCCGTTGTTTGAACCGTTGCACTTTAGCCACCGCAGCAGGGCAAAGCGGCGATGCCGCAATACCTGCCAAAGTTGAGGTTTGATGCGCAATCACACCACCTCGCTTCAATATTTTAGCAGCTTTTAGGGTTTGAATTTTAGTCATGGTGACCAAAACAATGGGGCAAAGAAAAATAGCTCATTTCAAGGCAAAAAATTGAAAGCATAGCCTTTGCTATGGTGATATTTTTTAACACCGAAAGGGGTTATTTTAATTGCCCACACAACAATCAGAGCTAGTCGTCAGCCAAAATCGCTTCAGCCTGTTTCGCTCGGTCGAATCTAAGCTTATGCGCCAAATCTTCATCATTTTGCGCAAGCATTTGCACAGCCAATAAACCTGCATTTTTCGAGCCATTGATGCCCACTGTCGCCACGGGCATACCCGGAGGCATCATCACCGTTGAAAGCAAAGCATCTTCACCATTCAATGCGCCCGATGCAATCGGCACACCTATCACAGGCTTCACAGTTTTAGAGCAAACCACACCTGCCAAATGAGCCGCCATACCTGCCGCACAAATAAACACTTTGCAGCCAGCTTCTTCAGCTTCTTTAATCGCTTCAACTGTGGCTTCAGGCGTGCGATGAGCAGAGCGCACCATCGTTTTATACGCCACGCCAAATTCATCAAACACAGCTTCTGTTTTTTTCATCACAGGCATGTCATTTTTGCTGCCCATCAAAATCAGTACTTTGATATTTTCCATGATTAACTCCATAAAACGTGTTTATAAACTGGTAAGAAGCAGCGCATCATAGCCAAGTT
>CAMZLG010000051.1 GCA_947311495.1 uncultured Zetaproteobacteria bacterium | reverse complement strand
CTTTGGGTAAAACCGATGGGCAAGTGGATATTGAAGTCAAACAACAACCCTTATCACCCAAACGCTTGGAGTGGGAGCATATTCAAAAGGTGCTCACTGAAAATGATGGTAATATCTCTGAAACAGCCCGCCAACTGGGTATGCACCGCCGCACATTGCAACGCAAACTGCTCAAACGACCTGTGCAAGAGTAACCCCACCGTGTGATACAAAGGGTGCGACAATCCGTCGCATGTTCACACACTCACATCAAACCTAAAGTTCGCCCATCTAGTTTTGGGAGGAACACATGAACATCAAACATATCACATCTTACGCCGCAAGCCTGATGCTTGCCGCAACACTTAGCGCATGTGGCAGCGATAGCTTGCCAACAACAGGCACAACATCGACCAGCACAACCGTGAACGGTCAAGCCATTGCAGGCGCGGTCAACGGCACGCTCCATGTTCATGATGCCAATGATAATCATTTTGCCACAGCAACCATCACCAATGGTCAATTTTCTGTTGAAATTCCGAATGATAAACTTAGTGGTGAACTCGACTTTGAAGTCACAGGCTCTTACCGCGATGAAGTTTCTGGACAAACCGTAACACTAACCGTTGCCAACCCTTTGGCACTTCGGGTTGCTGCCAACACCTACCAAGCAGGCACTCTGGGTAATGCACCTGTTACTCCTGACACCACCATGATTCGTACCATGGTGGCAAATGGCAAAACACTTACCGCTGCAGAAACAGCATTTCAAACGGCTTTTGGTTATAAACCTGATTTAACCGCTACACCATTTGACCCTTACACCACGCAAAGCATTACCACGCAAACCACAGCAGACCAAACAGCCGCCTTTCGTGTTGGCGTGTGGAGTCAACTGGGCAAAGACTTAGGTTTAACGGCTACGGATTTGGCTGAGTTACCTATCAAACTGGCAGATGATTTAGCCGATGGCACTTTGGATGGTGTTGCCGCAGGTAATCCTGTGACTTTAACCAGTGGTGTGAATTTACAAGCTTTGAATCAAACCATGCCACTTGCCAATCGCCTAAGCGTGGCTATTTCTAGTTTTGCTGGCAGCGCTGCTAATGTTGCAGGGGTTGCTGCACCAAGTATGGGGCTACCTCCAATTACAGCAGATATGCCAGGGACAAGCAAAACCATTACTTTAGGCAATGGCACGCGCCAGATTAATGTAAAAATAGATACACCTGCAACGGCGCCTTTCCAAATGGGTTATCGCAACGTCAAAACAACGCATAAAATAACCCTGACCGATGCAGCGACTACTTTACCCGTTAACATCAATACCGATGCCAACATCAACAGCATCGCTTTCAAACCTTGGATGTATATGTTTGCAGGGCATCAACATGGTTCTCCTTTTGGTGCTATTAACACCACGCAAGCTGCATTAGGCATTTATACTGTGGATACCTATTATCTCATGCCAACAGGCATGATGATGAACGGCACAGTTGAACCCATGGGACAATGGGATTTGGAAGTAAAACTGGGTGACACCACTGCCCCAGCCACAGACCCTTATGCTTACAGTCATTTCTTTCCCAATGTGATGATGAATATGGGCACAGACTTATTGCTGGCTAAAGGCATCAATGCCGCAGATACATGGACAGATATGATGGGCGTAACCAAACCGCGTGAATACCGTGTTTGGCTACAAGATGTGGTTGCTAATGCAGGTGGTGGTCATGATTTAAGTATTTATGCTACAACGCTGGGTATGAACATGAGTGCTGGAGGCATGATTTTCCCACCTGTGTACCAAGGGTTCTCAGTGATGATGCCAGCTTATATGATCAACACAGTTAGCTGCGATGTCTCCACCGATGGTCTTGCCACAAACGATGTTGCTAAAGTTTGGCAAGCTATGCCCATGACAGTAACCAACGGTCAATACAAAATCACAGGTCTTTCGGGTTTAAGCACAACAGCACAAAATACCTTGGATATTCGTCTAACGGTCAATGGCAATGTGATGCTTGATGCTGGCGGTAATCTTCAGCTGAAATTCACTGCACCATAATGAAAGTTTATACCTCCGCAGCCCTCACCTTGGGGGCTGCACTCCTTTTTCCATTATCCAGTTATGCCGCATCATGTTGCGGTGGCGGCTCTGGTGCATCGCTGGTTTTACCCAAGTTTAAAGATTTGAGCGTGGGTATTGATATAGCCCATGAAAAATATGATGGGTTCTGGGATAAAGATGGCTTATGGCACCAAGACCCAGAAGGTTCAGACTTAAATCAAACGCGATTAAGTTTGGGTATTGCCAAACGTCTGCATGATAATTGGCAAATCTCGTTGTCCACTCCCTTTGTTTGGAATCATAACCAGTATGCCAACAATACTTTCAATACCAGTGGTATTGGCGATAGCAGCATCACCGTTTGGTATGAAGCCTTTGATGACATCACCTGCACTTGGGTATTGGATGAATGGGAAGACTACAAACCTGCCATGTATTTTGGCGCGACTTTGACCGTACCCACAGGTATTTCACCTTATGATGATGTGCAAAATAACTTTGACATCACAGGTCGCGGATTTTATCGCTTAGACCTTAAAACATCGTTTGAAAAAACGGTTTACCCTTGGAATGCCACCGTGGCTTTAAACTATGGCAAATACTTGGAGCGCTCGGTTAATCGTGAATACGGTGCATATGTCGCCCCCTATAAAAAGACGCTTGGAGATAGGTTTAGTGCCAGCACAAGCTTGGGTTACACCTATTTCATTGGCAATGGTGAAACCATTACCATAACGGGTGCATATGCTTATATGGTTGAGGATAAAGCAACCATTGATGGTTTAACGGATGAAACATCAGGTATCAATAAAAAAAGTTTCAGTGGCACTGCCGCTTGGGGCAATGAAGACAATAGTGTGGTTACCAAGCTGAGTTATGCCTACACCCCGCATTATCACAACTGGGGCAAAAACTTCCCCACCACAAGTTCTTTATCTTTGGGGTTAAACTATGTCTATGACTAAAACATACATGCTCGCCGCCCTGCTCACGCTTACCGCCTGTGGCAATACTTTTGATGACCTCAACCCATCCAGTGAAGACTTACGCCCTGCGGTGACAGCTAACAGTATCGGTAGCCAACCCAGTCAAATCGCTGCTGATTTTTCAGCCCCTGCCACCAATGGCACAACCTTTAAACTATCAGATTATTTGACAGGTGGTGCTTTTGCATCGGATGCTGTCGTCTTGTATTTCACCATGTGGTGTCCGATTTGTATTTCACACACCGACCACATCTTGTACAATATCATTCCGCAATTTCAAACTCGGGGTACAACCGTGTATGTGCTTGTGGATTATGTGTCTGGCTCGATTGCTTCCACCACAGTATCAGAAGCAGTGAACGGTTACGCAGGCTCAGTGTTTACCACTATTGCCGATGAAAACCAAAGTTTACTCAACCAATTTCATGGCGCGATGGGCAAAACCATTGTCATTGATAAACATGGTGTCATTCAAATGAATGAGGATTTCAGAACTGGGGATAAGCTTATCAATACATTGAATACAATTCTTCCATAGACAACATAGAACAAAAACAACAACGGGGTAAAACTATGACTAACTTAACATCACAAGAACGCCGCAAGGCTTTAAAAACAGTGGGAGCCATGGGTGCAGGATTGTTAGCTGCAAGCACACTCAGCAACACTGCATCTGCCGAAGGCATGACTCATCACCACCACAGCATTTCCAGTAAAACAACGGAT